>JAGGRV010000030.1 GCA_021159445.1 Deltaproteobacteria bacterium
CCGCGGTTGAAACCCTGCAAAAGCCTATCGGCTGCCAGGGAGTGTGAACGGTTACACGTTTATCTTTCAAATTAATTCCTTGACGTGTCCTTAGCGCTTATACGCCTGAACCTCTGACTTCTGATCTCTGACCTTATAGCTTGCTCTCAGGAGTCTGCGTACTGAGTTTCCCAGATATATTGCCCGGGCCTTTTTCAGATCATCCGGATAGAGCACCTGCTCTCCGGCTTTGCCCTGTTCTACAAGATCTTGACGAAAGGTGCCGTTTAAGAGTCCGCTGAATACAGAAGGGGTGACGAGTTTGCCATCAATATCTAAGAATATATTACTGATTGTCCCTTCGGTAAGCTCACCGCGTTCGTTTGTAAACACACAGTCAAAAAGACCACAGGTCTTGGCTCTCTGATATTCTTCCGTATACAGGGACCTGTATGTGGTTTTGTGATATAAAAAGGGGTCTTGAGAGTCAACTGTTTTTAGCGACAGGTCAAAACAAACCTGCTTTTCTTGTGCTGATAGCACGGAGGCTGAAATATTTACAGAACCATCTCTTCCCAGCAACATGCGGACCCGGTAGGATTTTCTTTTTGGATACAGGCCTTTTGCAAATTTAGCTAATTCTCTCCTCACCTTTTTCAGGTCCAGGTAGAAGGCAAAATAATGGGCAGAGCACAAGAGCCTTTGAAGGTGCCTTTCAAGCAGGAAGTAACCCTTTATTACTTCCTGCTCTCTTCTCCCAGGGTCCCACCTCATGGTCTCTATAAGGGAAAAATCCTTCCTTGATTCACCTTTTTTAGTAGAGGATAAGGACAGAGAGTTTGTCAGAAATTCGGCCTTAAGTCTGCATTCATCGTATTCTCTTTCAGGATCTGAATCTATTGTTATCCCGCTTCCTATCCCGAGTTCTCCGGATTCTCCGTCCAGAACCACTGTCCTGATAGCCACATTTAGGACTGCTTTTCTATGAGGGGATATGAATCCTATGGCACCTGTGTATACGCCCCTTGGCGAAGACTCGATCTCAGAGATGATCTCCATTGTCCGGATCTTTGGCGCCCCGGTCACAGACCCGCATGGAAACAGGGCATTAAAGATCTTATGCCAGGAGGTATCCGTGCGAATTTCCCCCTCTACTCTGGATATCATCTGAAAAAGGGTCTTATAGCGCTCAACAGTAAAAATCTCCGGCACCCGGACCGTTCCGGGGATAGAAAGCCTCCCTATATCGTTCCGAAGCAGATCAACAATCATGATATTCTCTGCCCGGTTCTTGGGGTCGTTGGCCAAAAAACGTGCCAGCTCACAATCTTCGTCTGTTGTCCTTCCCCTCTTTAATGTACCCTTCATGGGTTTGGACCAAATTTTTTGCCCTTCCAGGCGAAAGAAAAGTTCCGGAGAAAGAGAAAGGAGCCATTTTTCCCTGTTGCGTATCACAGCCCCGTAAGAGACAGACTGCCTGGCCCTGAGTGACAGATAAAGATCCGATGGCAGACCGGTATATTTAAACCTTCCCCTTAAGGTATAGTTGACCTGATAGGTGTGACCACGGGCTATACAGTCTTTTATGCAATCTATGGCCTTAATGTATTGGTCCTTTGTTACCTCCAGTTCCAGAGGCCCTAAGTTTTCCTGGATATCCGGAATATTGTTTAAAGGACAAAAAGGGGTATCAGGCCGATGAATCCATATCTTTGGGTCTTTGAATACACCGAGCCATACCAGGGGAGCCTTGGGTCTGGGCGTATCCAGAAAGTGCCATAATTTGGGCTCAAGGGCATATCCCCACTCATAGGCCCACCATCCAGCCAGATAGTATCCCCCATCAAGGGCAGTCTCCATGGATCTGTAAAGAGGCTCCAGATCATCAAGGCCGTATGCAGTAAGAATTTTTATTGGATTTAAAAAAAGATATGAGGTATTTTCTTCTCCGGCGACCCTTGAAGTTTCAAGGAATACAAAGCAATCTATGTCATTAAGCCCTTCCAGTATTCGCGCGGCATCCAGAGGATAGGGCCTTCCAGTGACATAGGGTGGATTCATGATCGAATTCTTTTTCACCTCAACCATCCATATCCAACGCACTCAGTGCCCACAGTTCCTCATGAGCACATCGCTTTTCAGCTACCGGACAAGCGCCTGGTCGGTGGGAGGTATGTGATTGAATGCGATGTGCGCAGTATGCTACGTCGTCTGACCTCTGAAAAGCCGATCTTAAATATAGCGGAGTTTCAACTGGTCCGCAACGAAGTGGTACACCCTGTTGCTGGGCCGCTGCCACCAACTTTTTCAAATTCAAATGTCGTAATAGCCTGATTTGTAGTGGAAAACAACACCTATCAAACTGAACCAGTGCCCAATGACCTTAGAATATGTCTAATTAGTAAAGGACGTCCCTGTTCCCTATACGTCCCCTTTTCTTGACAACCATCATTGTGAGGCATATATTGAGTCAAATTGAGTCAGGAGGTGACTTATGACACAGATTACTTTACGCGGTATGGACTCAGAAACGGAACAGGAAATACGTAGAATGGCTCAAAAGAACGGTAAGTCCTTGAACCGTGTCATTTTGGACATGCTCTACCAGTATACCGGATTTAAGAAAAAGGAGAAAAAATCCCTGTCAGAATCATTAAGAAAACTAGCTGGCGGTTGGAGTGAAAAGGATGCTTCTGAGTTTATGGAGTCCATAAAAGCATGTGAACAAATTGATGAGGAAATGTGGAAATGAAGTTCCTGCTGGATACCAGCGCCTATGTAGGGTTCAAGCGCAATTTGGTTCAAGTAGTTGAAATCATTATTAAGGCTGAATTGATTCTATTTTCCCCGGTTGTTCTGGGAGAGTTAATGTTTGGGTTTCGTAACGGTACGAAATTTGAAGAAAATATGAATGATCTTAATAAATTTTTACAACATGAAATTGTGAAGTTTGTACAAATTGAGAAAATTACTTCCGACCGTTATTCGAGAATCGCTGCCCAACTCAAACGCCAGGGAACCCCAATCCCCACAAATGATATTTGGATTGCAGCACAAGCAATGGAATATGGAGCGGAACTCATCACGTTGGACAAACACTTCGAGACAATTAATGGACTTGTCTGTACAATCCTCTGATCTCTTTTCTGCTTCCAGTATCCTTTATCCTTTTTCAGATATCCATAGTCAATTACCACTTTGTTTTCCTTCCTTTCAAAGGAAAACAAAAGCTACAAACCTTATGGCAACTATACAATTTTTTGAATGACCTTGGTCGAGATGTGGAGATCGTTGTAAAGCCAAAGCCACGTTCTCGGCATCGTGCGAAAATTAGCGTTGTAGCCGCTTGAATTTTTCAGGATTAGGTTCATTCAGAATCAGCCAATTTCCCCTTTGACTTTTAATCTCGTGACCCGGCCAGAACCACCCTGGGATATCCGGATTTCTACAGCCAGCAGTTGTTCTGGCAGTATCGTTAAATAAAATTAACTTTATGACTTGAAAAATCAGATTACGTTAACTATAATTAACACCATGAAGATCCGACTTTTACCTCAGGAACGCAAAATTCTTGAAGATATGGGCCTTGTCCTTCGGGATGCCAGGCTTGCCTGTGGTGAACCCCAGGATGTATTTGGCGGGCGTATCGGAGTCTCTCGCCAGACCCTTGCGAAGATGGAGTTGGGGTATCCCGCGACATCAATCGGGGCCTGGATAAAGGCCAGCGCCGTTCTTGGCCGTCTCGGCACCTGGGATGAGGTCCTGAGGGCACCCTCGGATCCATTTGCGGAATACGATAGTGCCCAAGAGCGGCTGGAGCGCATCAAGAAGGCAAGAGCAAGAAGGTCGAAGGGATAGGCATGGAGCGAGAAGTCAACCTCTATGTGTTTGTCGTTCTAGAAGGCGGCAAGTGCCTCAAGGCCGGAAGACTTCTGTCGAGAAACCTCCATTTCCCCGGGAACTTCGAGGGATTTTTTCGTTACGAACGGGAATATCTCGAAAATTCAGATTCCTATCCTTTGGATCCTGTTCACTTGCCGCTTTCGGATGAGACTTTCATGGCGGCTCGGCCGGCCTTCGGAATCCACGGGGTTTTCGATGATTCTCTTCCCGATGCCTGGGGACGGAGGCTTCTCGTGGAAAAGGCGGGACTCCGAAAGACGCATTACGCACCGGTGCATCTTCTCAATGCCCTCGGCGGGAGCGGTCTCGGGGCTCTTTTGTATTCGAGCCGGGATGAGACGCCGGATATTGTGGATGGCAGCATCGATTTCAGTGAAATCCATGCTGCACTGAAAGAGGCCCAGCGCTTTGAAACAGCGGTCGATCCAGGTGAGCTTCGCTTCCTCCTTTCCGGGGGGACCTCTGCGGGAGGCGCGCGGCCCAAGGTCCTGGTGCGGCACAAGGAAGCGGCCTGGATCGCCAAATTTCCAAGTGTCTATGATGTAGATCCACAGACAAACGTGCTCCTTGAAGCCGCTGGACTTGAGCTGGGGAAAAGGGCCGGCCTTATCATACCCGACTTCAAGGTGTGCAGAGTGTGGAACCGACCTGTGCTGCTGGTCCGGCGTTTCGATGTCGTTCCAACGGGAAGGCTGGCCCTTCTGAGCTTTCGCTCACTCCTTGCCGTTGACGACTTCCCGGACTTCATCTCCTATGCGGATCTTGCAGAGATCGTGAGGAGGGTGTCCGCCGACCCCAGGATTGACGTGGACTTGCTCTTCAAACAGATGGTGGTCAACGTCTGTCTCTTCAATACCGATGACCACCTCCAGAACTTCTCGATGGTCCACGGGAAAGCCGGTTGGCGGCTTTCTCCTGCCTATGATCTCGTCCCGAACGTCTGGCGCGAAGAACAACTCCTCAAAATCAACGGAAAGCACACCGGCATTACCCTGGAGGATCTTCTTTCCGAGAGCCGGGAATTTGGCCTTTTACGCAAAAGGGCGTTGAACTTGACTGAAGAAGTACTGGACGGCATGGCGGGATGGGAAAGGCTTTTTTCCGAAATTCCCGGTGAAGCAGCCGAAGGCATACGGCGGCGGATACGAAAACGCTTGGGAGTGTTTAGGGGATGTCTGTGAATTAAGAAACGTCTGCCATTTCCAGGCAATTACAAGGAGAACGAAATAGTAGGTCAAGCTAGTTTCACTTAAACTTGAGAATTTGGACGTATTATGTTAAATGCTTTTTATATTAGGGAAAATTCGTTGGGGTATACTACGAAGTGAATTAAAGATGGCTGATCTCAGGTTGGTTTCCACGCGCAAACGCCAGCTAAAGCCACTGGTGGAAGCAGCGCTATCTAATGAATTGCGTTTGTTGGAATCAGGTATTCGCCGAACGGAACAAAAAATCCTGCAATTTGAGGAAAAATATCACCTTAGAACTCAAGAGCTTATCTCCCGGTACGAAAACGACGAATTGGGAGAAACCCTGGATTTTGATGAATGGATTGGTGAGTTTAGGCTATTGTCACCACCTGTTTCATTCTTTCATTGAGTCCAACAAAAAGCTCCCCTGCCGGATTATAGGGCTGCACGCTTGAAACTGGCAACGACCTTGGCCGGATGCACTGCCTTGAAATGGCCAACCCCGCTGTTTCTGGTCTGGTGAATCCACTTGTTAGCCATTTAGGAACGTACAATAAATAACTTGAACAAATTAATGTCTTTTTTGCCGTCTTCTTCGTTGCTCGTCGATCACATAACCCGTTATGCTCGCTCCTCGCGCCTTGAATACAACAAAAAATCCTATTAATTTTTGTTCAACTTATTTATCTCCCGTTCCTTATTTCTATATTATTCGCTGAACACCACTCTTTAAGTGCCTCTGATTGTGCCTTATTTTCATACTCGTACCATTTATCTAATAATCCGATATGTTCAAGTAAATCTTTGAATCTTGAATATGCTCCTTTTTTGCTAAATATTTCTTCTACTCTTTCTGTTTTCTCTGGAATGAACTCTGATACAAACTGAAAGACTAGATATTTTCCTAAATCCAATTCATGTTTATGTGGAATTGCAATATATTTTTCTGGATCATCTATATCATCTGGCAATTCATCTGAATCACCAAGTTCTGATTCATAAAATATTTTTCCTGTTTCTCTGCACAGAATTGCTTGGTTGTCATACATCGGCCCCATACTGACGAAGAGAAAGGCGTTTTCTATTTCATCAAATTCTATTTCCATACAAGGCCCCGATTATTATTTGTTGGCTATCATTCGGTCTTTTGAAGGTATTTTTAACATTATGAGGAAATCCATATAATTGTCAACATTCGTTATCGGCCGGGACATCCATGAAAAAATTCCATAGATTCCTGGAACAGAAAAGGACATCCGCAACAGTTCAGCGCTTTTGGTTCTTTCTTATCTTCTCCCACCAACCCTCAAATACCTTCTCTTTGTTCCACCAGTTATCCATATCTTTATCCGAGCTTAACAAATCCGGATCTTTCAACCCGAATTATGCACTTCAAATACCGAAAAAGGAAATTTTATCTTTAATATTGGTCTATTATACTTTACAAATGTATTTAGATCTTTCACCCAAAAGGTGAAGCTGATTTTTGATATGTTTTTTCGGCATTTGAATCCGCAAGGGGTTGCCGATTTCACCGAATTTGTTTTGTTGTCGGGCGATTGAAGTACCAAAGTACGTCTACGCACCCTCCGCCTCGCATCTTCGGCAAACTCAGCAACTGCATAATCCGGGTTCCAGCCCCACCTGTGTTCGGCTTCCCATCCTGTTATCGTGATCTTTGCGCTTCCTTTGAATCGCTTTCCATCTTTTAGTTCTCCTGAGACTATTATGTCATACTCCTCTCCAGGGATCATCTCCGAGAGTATCTCCATGGCCTTGAACTTGTTAAATTTGACCAGCATCACAGGGCCTTTGTATTTCTTTGAGAACTTACTCCCATTATGCCAGTCTTTAAAGGCCTCGCATCTTGTTGAGATCCCGGCCTTCAGTCTCCCCCAGATCCCCCCACGAATTATCATCAATTAACGTCTCACCATAGACTGCTTTCGCTTTTTCCGTGTCATCCAAAATCGCCTTGAGCGGAATAGGGTCCTGAGGGTTTATAGAAATTGATTCTTTTGTGTTGACAAAAAATTGTTCAGAGGATAAATTAGTGGCAATTCAATGCCATAAAATGCCAGTTTTGTGGTATTGCCAAAACAACAAAGGGAATATGTATGGCTTTAATAGATCTTATTTTTGATATGAATCCCTGGTGGCGCGACAGGCAGTCCATCAATCAAGACAAACATATACGAACTTTCGAGGCATCTAAGATCAAATGGCGCCCACCCTTGCTCAAAATTCCTTTGAACGAGGACGCGCTTCACATAATCAAGGGGCCCAGGCAGGTAGGCAAAACTACCCTGATCAAGCTTTTTATTAAAAATCTCCTGGCCGACGATAAAGTTTCGGAAAAAGACATCTTCTTTCTTTCCATAGACGCTGCCAAAACCGTAGACGAAGTTTTGGAGGTAATCCTTTATTACTTTAAGACCATAAAAACCTCTAACCGAAGATACCTTTTTCTGGATGAAGCCTCTTTCCATCCGAAGTGGCCGCGCGGAATAAAGGTCCTTATTGATATGGGTTTTGATAGAAATACCACCTATGTTGTTACAGGTTCTTCAGCCCTTGATCTGAAAAGAAGTTCCGAAAAACTGCCAGGAAGGCGTGGAAAAGGGTGTGACTTTGTTCTATTGCCTCTGTCTTTCCGCCAATTTCTGAGCATTATATATCCTCAAATAAAGCTTGCCCCGGTTAATTATATCTCAGAAATTTTAGAAAAAAAAGAGGCGGACTTTTTTGATTTTCGCATGTACAAAACTGAGTTGGAGGGAGCCTTGCACGCTTACCTTAAAACCGGGGGGTTCCCTGCATGGATTGATGCCCACCTAAAGGGAGAGTCCGATGAACACCTTCTTATGACTTTCCGGGCAATTATTGAGGGAGATATGGCGAGGTTGAAAAAAACCACCTCGCTTCTAATGCACATAGCGCTTCCCATCTTGAAACACATAGGAACACCTGTGGATTGGAAAAAACTTGCGGTGGAAACGGGCATGGGTTCCCACCATACGGCACACGATTACATCAATATACTTTCTGACTCCTATATCCTTTATTTTCTTCAAGCCTTAGATACCAACAAAAATTTGCCAAAGCTACGAAAAGGGAAAAAAATCTATCCCTTTGATCCCATCATTAGCACGATTTTACTTACATATCATCCTTATTTACGGATTGAAGACTCCGAACTGATTGAAGCTGTTGTAGGAGGTCATCTCCTAAGAAAAAGCCAATTTATAACTACCGGTCTTTCTTCGATATCGGATCTCTTTTACTGGCACAGCAAAGCAGGTAAAGAAGTCGATTTTGTGTTTCTTGATCAAAAAGGGCTGCAATCTATTGAAGTGAAATACCAAAACCACGTCACGTTGAGAGACAGTATCACCATGATCAGACATTTCAACAATGGCCTGCTTCTCTCCAAGAAAGATTTTGAAGTTGGACCCAATGTCTTAATGCTTCCCATTTCATGGTTTCTCGCCATGATTTAAGCCCATCCACAGGTCTCCAATCTGCGTTAATCTGCGGCTGCCCCGCTCGCCCTGTTTACCCCGTTAAATGCCTTTTTTTTATATTTAACCGGGGTAGCTCCGGCAGATGGTACTGGGGCGTCTTGGCGGTTTATAAAGTGACAAAGTGCCAACGTCCCCCATTACAGCCGCAAAGGACGAACATCTGACGACCCCGCAAACATGACAATCGCCAGGTCCGCTCTGTTTGCCACGGTTGCGGAACCGTGTTGGGAAATTTCAGAAAAGTGTGGGTTGAGGTTGGCTATTAACCGGCTCAGGGACGCTTAACGCTGCAGTTGGAAAGATGAATTTGTTGTCAAAGGTCAGAAAAGGGGAGTGAAATTTCCAGTTTCGATATCGGCATTCAATTCGATAATGCACGTTTTTTCGAAAAAGGTGTAAATTGGTGAATGAAAGATGCCAGATTTTGTCAATATCCCGTTTTTGTAGCCTCCTTCAATTCCCCAATAAATTCTCCCACCTTTTTGACCAGGTCGGGCCCGGCCTTAAGATCATTGCCCTGTTTGATCGTATGGGCCTCGATCAGTTTTACAATGGCGCTTCCAACAATAATCCCGTCTGTTACAGCGGAGAGCATGGAAACCTGGGCAGGCTTGGAGATCCCGAAGCCCACTGCCACTGGTTTATTGGTGAGCTGTTTGATTCCGTTAAGGCCCTGAGACAGTTCATCGGGGAGTTCGGTCCTTGCCCCGGTAATACCGGTTACGGAAACATAGTACAAAAAGCCCTGCGTAGCCCTGGCAATCTTCTTAACTCGATCTGCCGGGGTGTTCGGTGCCACAAGCAGGATGTTGGCAAGCCCTTGGGATTTTGCGGCTGCAATCCAGTCTTTGGCCTCCTCCAGGGGCAGGTCGGGGACTATTGTGCCGTCAAGACCGGCGGTTGCCGCGTCTTTTGCAAAAGCAGAAAGGCCATATTGGAATAAGGGGTTGTAGTAGCCCATAAGGACCAATGGGATATTTGTCTTTCTTCGGACTTTCTTGACCAGCTTCAATAAATCCTTTGCGTTTATGTTGTGGCGAAGGGCCCTCTGGCTTGAAGCCTGGATAGTCGGGCCGTCTGCCAGGGGATCCGAGAAAGGGAGACCAAGCTCTATAAGGTCTGCACCCTGGCGGTCCATCTCCAATATCAGGGCCTCTGTAGTGGCAATATCCGGGTCTCCGGTGGTTATGAACGGGATGAGCGCTGCTTCTTTCCTTTTTCTGAGCTGTGAGAACATGCGATCTATTCTGTTCATTTGTCTGTCCTCCCCTTGATCAATTCCGCAACTGTGGCAACGTCTTTGTCTCCCCTTCCGGAGAGGTTGATCACCACAATGCTCCCCTTGGGAAGAGATGGGGCAAGCTCCTTCAGGTAGGCAACAGCATGAGCGCTTTCCAGGGCAGGTATGATTCCATCGGTCTCTGACAACAGCCTGAATGCCTGAAGGGCCTGTTCATCATCAACCGCTGCGTACTCGACTCTGCCTGAGTCCTTAAAGACGCTGTGCTCCGGTCCCACACCCGGATAGTCAAGCCCCGGAGCGAGTGAGTGGGCGCCTTTTATCTGGCCCCAGCGGTCCTGCAATAGATAGCTCATGGCGCCGTGAAGCACACCGGGGCTGCCAACAGCCAGGGGGGCAGAGTGAAAGTCTGTTTCAACACCTTTTCCTGCCGCCTCAACTCCTATCAGTCGTATTCCCCGGTCCTTAATGAATGGATAGAAGATCCCCATGGCGTTACTCCCGCCGCCGACACAGGCCATCACCACGTCCGGCAGGCATCCGGCAAGCTGTCTGATCTGCCTTCGTGTCTCCCTGCCGATTACGCTCTGAAAATTCCGCACCATCATTGGATATGGGTGTGGACCTACCACAGAACCTATGACATAGTGGGTGTCTCCAACATTAGTAACCCAGTCCCGTATTGTCTCATTTATTGCGTCTTTCAGTGTCTGTGTCCCTGAGAGCACAGGGATGACTTTTGCCCCGGTGAGTTCCATGCGAAAGACGTTCATGGACTGGCGCACCATGTCCTTGCGGCCCATGTAAACTTCGCACTTCAGGCCCATCAGGGCAGCCGCGGTTGCAGTTGCCACACCGTGTTGTCCTGCGCCGGTTTCCGCTATGATCCTTGTTTTCCCCATGCGTTTTGCCAGGAGCACCTGGCCGATAGTGTTGTTGATCTTATGCGCACCTGTGTGGGCGAGATCCTCCCGCTTAAGAAATACCCTTATGCCGCCGCCTACGGCCTCTTGCAGACCTTTTGCCTCGTAGAGCGGGGTAGGACGCCCTACGTAGTGCTTGAGGATTTGATTGAGTTCCTTCTTAAAGCCGGCATCCTGTCTGGCCTTCCGGTATGCGGAATCCAGCTCCGTAATGGCGGGCATAAGTGTCTCCGGCACAAAGCGGCCTCCGTAAAGACCAAAGTGACCTGAATTATTTGGTGATTTGGTGATTTGGTGATTGGTTGATTTATTCACTATTCCTTCCTTTGTAATAGTCCATCCTTACCTACCCTCAGTGTGAAGGGCTTAGGGGGGAAATTTTTTACCTTACTTCGACATTCTGCGGTTCCTTGTTCGATGTTCGATATTCGTTGTTTTAACTCCCGTGACGATGATTGAATGATTCTAATCCACTATGGCCCTGCGTATGAAATCAGCTACCAGGTCTATATTTTTTTTCCCAGGGGCATTCTCTACACCCGAGCTTACATCTACTCCCCAGGGCCGAACCTGTTTTACTGCCTGGGCAATGTTTTCCGGTTTCAGGCCACCTGCAAGAATAATAGGCCTTGAGAGGACTTTTTTCGCCTCAATCGCTATGGACCAGTCAAAGGTCTCGCCTGTTCCGCCATGGGCACTCGGGGACCAAGCGTCAAGCAGGAAGGCTTTCACAACTTCCTGATATGGCAAAAGATCCTGAATATCGGCCTTTGTCCTTATTCGCCATGCCTTTATGGCCCTGGGAGCAAGGTCTTTGCAAATCTCCGGAGTTTCCTCACCATGCAATTGCACCAGGTCCAGGCCGCAATAGTCTGTTATCTGCCTTATTTTTTCAGAAGACTCATTGACAAAGACCCCGACTGTCTGAACCATTGGCGGCAGATTTTGAACAATCTCTCTGGCCCTGTCCGGATCTATCTGCCTGGGACTCTTGGCAAAGACCAGTCCTATGGCGTTGGCTCCGGCCTCTGCCACTGCTTTCGCCTCTGCTGGATCAGTAAGCCCGCAGACTTTTATTTTTACCATAACTCACCCAATTCCTACATTTTCCCTGCTTCAACGAGGGCGGCAAGAGAAGTGATGCGATCTTTGGCCTTTACCAGGGCCTCTCCTATGAGTGTCGCAATAATTCCTGCATCAAGGAGCCTCTTTATATCATCAGGGGTTGAGATCCCGCTTTCGCTTACCAAGGGTACTTCCGATGGCAGCGCCTTTTTTATCCGGAAAGTGGTTTCAATAGACACACTGAAGTCCTCGAGGTTGCGGTTATTTACTCCAATGAAGTCAGCGTTTGCAGCAAGCGCCCTTTCCATCTCGTTTTCGTTATGGACTTCAACCAGAGGATCAATTCCATTTTCTCTAGTGTGGGCCATGAGCTCTGAAAGCATGCTGTCATCAAGGGCGGCTACAATAAGGAGTACTGCATCCGCCCCCCAGAGCCTGGCCTCATCTATCTGAAAGTGGTCTATGATAAAGTCTTTTCTTAGGATTGGAAGGTCAATTTCATTTCGTATTTTGGGAATAAACTCCAGATTTCCCTGAAAGAACCTTTCGTCGGTCAGAACCGATACTGCTTTTGCCCCTCCTGCCTGGTAATCTTCCGCAATGCTTACAGGGTCAAAATTTGGACATAGGAGCCCTTTTGAAGGAGATGCCTTCTTGACCTCTGCAATTATCGAGACCCCCGGATCGGAAATCAGGGCCTCTCGAAATCCCCTCGGAGAAGAAACTTTATGCTCTGGAGGGATAAGCCCTTTGCGATGCTTATCTTTTAATTCCGCCCTCTTGTGGGCAATAATTGTGTCCAGGATGCTCATTGTGTTATTTCAGGCTGAAGGCTTTCAAAGCCTCAAGTTTTGTCATGGCTTCCATTGAATCTATGCTCTCAGCAGCCAGGAGTACTCCTTCTCTTAGGGATTTTGCCCTGTCTGCAAGAAATATGGCCGCCCCGGCGTTAAGGAGTACCATGTCCCTTTTTGGCCCTGTTTTCCCTGAGATTATGTCTTTCAGTATCCGGGCGTTTTCTTCTGCGTCTCCGCCCTTCAGGTCCTCGACCTTGCATGGATTAAGCCCTGCATCTTCCGGCCTGATCACGAATTCCTTTACCTCATTCTTGTCCCACTGGGCCACATAACTCTTACCGAGAAGGCTGAGTTCGTCCAGCCCTCCTTCTCCGTGTACTACCCAGGCCCTTTTACTGCCGAGGCGCCCAAGGACCTCTGCAAGGAGCCTTGTAAGCATGGGATCATAGATTCCAAGTAACTGCACATTTGCCCATGCAGGGTTTGTAAGGGGCCCGAGGACATTGAATATAGTGCGGATGCCTATTTCCCGTCTCGGTCCTATGGCGTATTTCATGGCTGGATGAAGGTCAGGGGCGAACATAAAACCCATACCTATGGTCTCCACTGCCCTTGCCACATCCTCCGGTGATAGGGCCAGGTTTACACCCAGGGCCTCAAGCACATCCGCACTCCCTGACCTGCTGGACACTGAACGGTTGCCATGCTTTGCGACCTTGACGCCGGCCCCTGCAACCACAAAGGCGGCTGTTGTGGACACATTGAAGGTCTGTGCCCCGTCGCCACCAGTCCCGCAGGTGTCAACCAATGATTCTCCCGGGGACAGATTCACATGGATACGTATGGCCTTCTCCCTCATCACCTTTGCGGCCCCGGCTATTTCATCCACAGTCTCGCTCTTCATTCTCAGGCCCATGAGGAGGGCGCCGATCTGGGCAGGTGTTGCCTCTCCCTCCATAATTATTTCCATAACAGACGAAATCTCAGCCTGGCTGAGATCTTTCCTGCTGACAACATCAGAAATGGCCTTTTTTAATGTATCCATACCCCTTTAATCCCATAAGCGTTTCTAAAGATGAACGTCCAACATCTTTTTATTTAATCCTGTACTCAAGTTTCCAGAAAATTCCTGAGAAGATTGATCCCCTCAGGGGTCATGATGGATTCCGGGTGAAATTGTACTCCCTCCACTGGAAATTCCCTGTGCCTGAAGCCCATAAGCTCGTCCTGCTCTGACCATGCTGTAACTGCGAGACAGTCCGGAAGGGTTGCCTCATCTACAAGGAGAGAATGATACCTCATGGCCTCGAATGGATTCGGCAGACCGCGATATACACCCCTTCCATCGTGTTTGATCATTGAAGTCTTGCCGTGCATAAGCCTACTTGCCCTGACTATCTTGCCTCCGAATGCAACACCGATGGACTGGTGGCCGAGGCATACACCCAGGACCGGGATCTTCCCGGCAAAGTGACGTATGGCAGCCACGGATATGCCCGCTTCGTTGGGTGTGCAAGGACCGGGGGAGACAAGGAGGTGGTCTGGTGTCCAGGAGGCTATCTCCTCTACAGTGGCCTTATCATTTCTTACAACCTTAATATCCGCCCCCAGCATTCCCAGGGCCTGGACCAGGTTGTAAGTAAAAGAGTCGTAGTTGTCGATAACTAGAAGCATAGTTAAGGTCCTTCAGTCCTAAGTTGAGCGGTTAGCTGTTAGCCATTAGGGTTTAGCTTTGAAAAATCCTGTAATCATTAAACTAATAGCTAACAGCTAAAGGCTAATCGCTCAATTTAGGTCAGTGCAATGTGCTCATTATGATAGTTCCTTATGGGCGACTTGGATGGCCCGCATGAGAGCCTGCCCCTTGCTGATGGTCTCCTCCCATTCAAAAGTGGGATCTGAGTCAGCAACTATACCGGCTCCGGCCTGGAGGTAAAGCATGTCCTTTTTTTGGCAGAGGGTGCGAATGGTGATGGCAAGATCCATATTGCCTGAAAAACCAAAGTAGCCTACAGCACCGGCATACGGTCCCCGCCGGGCGTGTTCGAGTTCCTCTATTATCTCCATGGCCCTGATTTTGGGCGCGCCTGACACAGTACCTGCGGGAAAACAGGCCTGTAATACGTCAAACATGTCCTTCCCATCCATTAGTTCCCCTGTAACACCTGTGACAATATGCATAACATGGGAATAACGTTCCACAGTCATCAGATCCTCAACCTTTACGCTCCCCATCTTGGAAACTCTGCCGGCATCATTTCTCCCAAGGTCAAGCAGCATCAGGTGTTCCGCCCTTTCCTTCGGGTCAGCGAGAAGTTCCTTTTCAAAACGAATGTCCCCCTCTTGATCTTTACCCCTTGGTCTGGTGCCTGCAATAGGCCTCACATCAATCTTATTGCCTGTCAGCCTGACTAAAATCTCAGGTGAAGAACCAATGAGCACCTCGTCTTGCAAGTGCAGGTAATAAAGATAAGGCGATGGATTTATCCTTCTAAGGGCACGGTACAGATCAAACGTAGGGATAGAGTTTTTGCCGGAGAACCGCTGAGAAAGCACTACCTGGATTATGTCTCCGGCCCGGATGTATTCCTTTGCCCTGTGGACAATGTCCTCAAATCGTTCTTGGGGGACCTCCGGGCTGAGGCTGGTGGCAGGGACGGGATTTGCAGGCGGGGCAGCGTAATCCAATCCGTGTCGAATGCGACGGATCACGTCTTCTATAGCTCTTTCCCCTCTTATATATACGGATTCCGCGTTGTCTTCCTGTTCTACCCGGAGACAGACAATGATCTTAAGAGTCTGTTTGATATTGTCATAGACAAGCAGGATCTCGGGAAACATGAACACCGCATCATTAAACCCTGCGGTGTCTGAAAGATTCTCCGGCAGACACTCCATGAAGCGAACCATGTCATATCCCATATATCCAACAGCCCCTCCGTAGAATCGAGGAAGCCCCGGGACCTCTGCCGGTGAAAAGCGTGCCATTATTTCTCTGAGGGCAGCAAGCGGATCAACGGCGGTAATATTTTTGCGCTTGCCTTCGATCTCCGTGAAAATATCATTCCCTTTACAACCGAAGATCAGAAAGGGCTTGAATCCGATAAAGCTGTACCTTCCCCACTTCTCTCCGCCTTCAAGGCTCTCCAGCAGGAACGAGTAACTATTTTCTCCAAGCTTTGCAAACAGAGATACAGGCGTATCAAAGTCAACCGCTATCTCTTTCCATATTGGTATGATATTAGCGTCTTTAGCCAGCGATTTGAACTGGGTCAGATCAGGAGTGATCATGATATCTTGTCCTTGTATACGTTCAAAGGTTCAGTAGTTCACCTATAATTCATTCTAATCCCATGAACCAAAATAAAAAAGGCCGTGAACACCTTTGCGTGTCCACGGCCTTTTGCCTTTGCCTTTAAGGTTTAGCCTAAAAGGAGCAGACGCGCACCATTCCTCTGTACCACAGCCACCACCATAGAACTAAATCAGCAGTTTGTTTTCTGGCAAAAGAGTGATGCATATTTTATCTTTCCTTCAGGCAAATATGTTTAAAAAAACTACTACGTGGTCAGGCTGAAGCTGTTTAGACTGAAGGCTGAAGGGGTCAAAAGAACACGATTGCCGTATTTTGGCGGAAATATCTGATTCTTGCACCAAACATGGCTTTAAAATGCGCTTTTCCTAACAGTCTTCAGTCTTCAACCTATCCACCTGACCGGTAATTGTCAAGATTCATTTATCTGTCTATGGTATTATGATTATCTGAATGAAAAACGGAAAAGCCATGCCTTTACACAAGCATAATTTCAAAGCTGCTCTAACCTATCTGGATAAGTTCCAGTTCCATGGTTTTCGTCTGGGCCTTGAGCGAATGATCAGTATATTGAATGCTTTTGGCAATCCGGAAAAAAACTATCCATGTCTCCAGGTGGCAGGGACAAATGGAAAAGGCTCTGTAAGCGCTATTATTGCAAGTATTTTACATGCGGCAGGATACAGGACAGGTCTCTATACCTCACCACATCTATCATCCCTCAGAGAGAGATTCAAGATAGGGAATACCATGATTTCCGAAGAGGAGCTGAAAGAGCAGATCTGGAGGATCAGAGATTTTTTGGAAAGAGGCTATGAACTCAGCTATTTCGAGTTCACCACTGCAATAGCAATGGTCTGGTTTGCAGAGCAGGGAACTGACCTGGCAATTTTTGAGACAGGTCTTGGAGGCAGGCTGGACGCCACTAATATAGTTACTCCCCTGGTCTCTGTTATTACAAATATCTCCCTGGAGCACCAGGCCTTTCTGGGTAGCAGTATTTCTGAAATAGCCAGGGAAAAGGCAGGCATCATCAAGAAGGGTGTACCGGTGATCACCGGGGCCGGAGAACAGCCTGCTCTCTCTGTGATATTGGACAGATGTCTTGAGCTGAATGCCCCGGTTTGGGAGCTTGGCCTGGATTTTGATGTAAAAGAGCATGGGAATTCGAGAATCGATTATAAAGGGAAATTTCTCAAAATCAACGGATTAGATCTGGCCCTGAAGGGAACGCATCAGGCTACAAACGCCGGCCTTGCCATAGCGGCCTGTGAGAGGTTAATAGAGCAAGGATTCAGGGTTACTGATACAGCAGTCAGAAATGGATGCCGAAGCGTCTATTGGCCGGGTCGCGGGGAGCTGCTGAGGGGGAGCTGCGGGGTGCTGCTTGATGGGGCACACAACTTAGGTGGTCTACGGTCACTCAAAGCTCTTCTTGGCCGGTTGGACACGATCCCAGGAGACAAGGATAGGTGTTTCCATACTCTATTATGGGCCTGTTCTGATGAAGGCGGAGACAAGGACTTTGTGGCCATGCTCAGACAGATAGCGTCTCTGTTCGGCCAAATCATCATCACAGAGCCCCCTGGCCCCAGGGTGCCTGTCACACTAGAAAGGTGGAGAAGGAGTGATATCCCGAGAGATGTGACTCTGGAACAAAACTGGCAGAAGGCCATGAATAAGGCACTCTCAAACTGTGGCAATGAGGATCTGCTCTGCGTGGCAGGCTCGCTTTACCTTGTGGGAGCAGTAAGAGAGGAATTGATGGAGAGAGAATTTGTTTGCATATAATGCAACCCAAGCCAGGTCTGACGTCTAACCCCTTCCACGTTGGTGCAGGCCCGTCTCAAGGCATATCTCTGGCCGATCAGCCACACTTTTTCTTCAGCCCTGGTTATTGCAGTATAGAACCATTTATTGTTGAGCATTATGAAGTGTGAATTAGTAAGGGGAATGACCACAATACGATACTGGCTTCCCTGCGCCTTGTGGACTGTAAGGGCATAGGCCAGCTCGATTATATCCCCGAGATGGTCAAAGCAGTATGCCACGACTATCCTTTCCGGATAGACAACATAAAACTGCTCAGTCTCAGGATCAATCTTTGAGATAAGGCCAACGTGCCCATTAAAGACCCGCCTGAACTCGTCAGACTCGAACTTTTTCCCCTGTTTTATGAACTTGGCCCAGGCCATTACCTGCATGTCCCTGTTTTGGAGATGGACTACCTTGTCACCTTCCCTTATTGTTATGCCCGCCCTTGTCACACCGCCGCTTCCATGATTAAGGATGTCCTGAAGGTTTGTATTTAATATCTCCGTACCCAATTGACCTATTCTCATCGGGGTGAGTACCTGAAAGTCCCATACAGGGTGGCTGAGACGTCCCTTATATTCCCTGGCAAGCCCAAGGATTCGATCAAGGATGGCCTGATTATTTTCTTCTCTCAGGAGTTTTAGTTCTTTTTCTGTCCGGTCTTTTTTCAGTGCGTAGATATTGTGACGTTCTATCTTCTCAAAGGCAAAATCGCGCCACCCCGGCGCCTCAACTTTCTTCGGGATCCTTCCCTGACGGATTTCGTTGGCAAAAAGGGTAAGCACGCTGCCCTCACTCTGGCGGTAGATCCGGGTAAGGTGCACTGCAGATATAAGCCCTGCGGCCAATATGTCTCCAAAGACGTTCCCTGCTCCTATCGGAGGAAGCTGTGCCGGGTCTCCCACCATCAACAACAAAGTCGTGGGCTTCAGGGCCTTGGCAAGGCGATAGAAAAGGGGCAGGCTCACCATGGATGCCTCATCCAGAACGACCACCCTGTGGGGTAATGGGTTTTCCGGCCCGTGCTCGAATCTCCCTTCGCCTTTGTATTTGAGGAGGCTATGAATCGTCAGGGCATTGTACCCGGTAGCCTTTCTGAGTCTTGCTGAGGCCATGCCGGTAAAGGCGCAGCAGACTATATCATCCCGGTCGGCATAGTGCCTTGAGAGAAGATCCAGCACGACCCGGCAGACCGTGGTCTTTCCTGTGCCGGCATAACCTGCAAGGCCAAAGACCATCCGGGGCTCGGTGCCGACCCGTAATACTATCTCCCGCTGTTCAGGGGCAAATTCAATACCGACAGTACCCTCATAATGATCAAGGAATTCCTTCACCACATCAACAGGGATGACCGGCCTTTTGCATGCTTTTGATCTTGCAACAGAGAAGTCCCTGAGCCAGTCCTCCATATAGCGGTAGGCGGAAAGACCCGTTTTTCCCTTATCATCCCGCACTAAGGTGCCGTCAAGGATCATGGGTTTCAGCATCCCCCTTATCAGGGATTCACCCGGAACCTTTTCGTCTGTTGAAAGCACCTCTTTTACTGCCTGGATAAAGGTCTCATCAGGAAGATAAGAATGGCCTTCTGTCTCTGCGGTCTCGACAAGTACGTGAGTGACAGCCGCCCGGATCCTTTCAGGCGACTCAGGCTTGATTCCTAGTCCAAGGGCTATTCTGTCTGCTGTCTTAAAACCTATGCCCCGGACTTCGGTTAAGCTGTAAGGATCCCTCTTTACAGTCTCAAGTGCATGATCGCCAAAGTGATTGTATATCCTTATTAAGAGATTGGGCGTTATCTTTCCCCCGTGTCTTGTCAGATACTCTGAAAGTGCCCTTAGATTCCTGTGTTTGTGCCAGGAGTGTTTAATAAGGGCAAGACGTTTTTGCTTTATCCCCTTGACCTTGAGAAGTTCCTCCGGCCGGTGTTCCAGGATATGTAATAGCTCCTTTTCGCCGTATCGTTCCAAGAGCTGTAGCGCGAGTTTCTCTCCCAGTCCCTTCACTACCTTGGACAAAAAGAAAAGCAGTTCGCTTCCCATCAGATTACAGCTCGAAAAGGCAAACTGCCTGCCGTACTTAGTGACGGTCCAGGCCCCGGAAAACTGGAACTCTGTGCCTTCCAGACCGGCCTGATTTAAAAGCTCAGGCACATGGCCTATGGCTGTGAACCTTGCTCCTCTGGCAGGATGTACCCTGAGGACAGCAAATCCCGTATCAGGCGACGCATATGTAACCCGCTCAATGCGGCCACGAAGGGTCAGTTCTTGATTTGAGGACATAAGCACAATCGCATTATTAGCCACATATCCTTTTTTTACTACTGTAAGTGGCTTTGTAATCATCATAATAGAAAAGTAATAAGTGAGCCACTGCTTTGAACCATACGTTTTCGCACAACATGACGCTGTACGTCGATCTGAAGGGCACTACGGTTTTTGGGCCATTACAATATTTCTGAGTTCCCAATCCCTTTCCCTGCAGAGGTCGAAGCAGCACCGATGGCGGTCGGCTTGGCTTAAACTTTTTGGGAAAAACAAAATCTAATTTGACATGATCAGGATAATATGGGATGTAAAAAGATAAATAACCGTTCAAGGGTTCAGAGGTTCATGGGTTCACCGAAAATTGAACCGTTGATTAGTGAGCTCTGATGGAGTAGATATGAGAAAGAACGATTTAAGGATAATGAGGCATGGCAGTTGGCTTGAGATCTGACTCGCAAGGTGAACGAAAGAAAGGAGTGAGCATCATGAAAGCATTAGTAGTCTATTCAACCAAGACAAATAACACATTGAAACTAGCTGAAGCACTGTATGACACCATTCGTTATCGTAAGGAATTGAAATCAATTGATGATAATCCAGATCCGGAAGACTATGATTTTATTGCCGTGGGTTTCTGGGTCAAAGACGGTAAGCCGGATCCTGCCACCATGGAATTCCTGCCCAAAATCCGGGATGGTAAAGAGGTCTTTCTGTTTGCTACCCATGCCTCGCCAAGAGACTCCAAGCCTATAAGAAATGCCATGAAAATTGCAAAGGAGCTGGCTAACAAAGGGCGGATCCTCGCGACATTCGGTTGCCAGGGCGAGCTCTCTCCAAAGACGATGGAGAAAATCGCCGCCCAGGACACAAAGCCAGCCTGGTTTGCTGATGCGCCGGCAGCAAAAGGACATCCTGATGAGAAAGATATCGCTGAGTTTGTCCATTTCTTTAATACAAATTGCATTTGAACTGAGCTTAGGAACGGGAGATAAATAAGTTGAACAAAAATTAACAGGATTTTTTGTTGTATTCAAGGCGCGAGGAGCGAGCATAACGGGTTATGTGATCGACGAGCAACGAAGAAGACGGCAAAAAAGACATTAATTTGTTCAAGTTATTTATTGTACGTTCCTTACCATAAACGCAAAATCCGAAGTTTTTCGGTTTAAATGGGGGAGAGGAAATTCCTTTCCTCTTTCCCAATTTTTCGTTTTGGTCTTGTGCAGGCCATCAGTCTTTTTTCTAGAAAAGCTTACCAATTTTTCTGAAACCATACCAAAATAGGACTCCTCCGAGGACAATAACCCCTGCAAAATATTCCCGTAAATCTATCAAGGCGGTCCCCCTGAAAAAGACGCTTTCACTCCCTTGGATATAGTAGCGCAATGGTGAAATAATCGAGAGACACTCTAAAATCGGATGCATTGCATAAACCGGTGTCCAGGCCCCGCTGAGGAATAGCAACGGCATCATGATTAAGACAGAAAATTGTGCTACTTGCATGATATTACGTGCCACTGAAGCAATAAAAAGCCCGATGCCGGCACTTGTGAAGGCATAAAAAAAAGTCAGTAACATAAAGGCGGCCAGTGAGCCGTTAATCGGTAGATCAAAAATTCCAAAGAGCACGGTGCCGACGCAGATAGTTGTACCGATCATTACTATAATTACCTGGGACAGGCTTTTTGCCAAAATGAC
Source organism: Deltaproteobacteria bacterium (assembly GCA_021159445.1). Classification (GTDB taxonomy): domain Bacteria; phylum Desulfobacterota; class Dissulfuribacteria; order Dissulfuribacterales; family UBA3076; genus UBA3076. Next base: position 21,712 of record JAGGRV010000030.1, read on the forward strand.
GGCTTTTGCGTCGGTTGGCATCAAAAGCATGATATCCCATGTGCCATTCTCTTTCTCTTTGACAAAAACAGCCGCAGTTAGAATAACAGCCAAGATTGTGATAATCGACAATAGTTCAGCGAGGGCCATGAAATGGCTATAAGATGTATTGGGGTTAAAAAGTTTGTGGATTTGGATTTCTATCGGGGCAAACGATAAAGTATCCTGAAAACGCATAAGTATATGCTGGATATAATTAAGTGCCAAATAGCTCTGTGCCGAGGCAGTTGAATCCAACAACAAATTGAGGACCGGATTATTTCCGGTATGATATCGTTTTCCAAAATCACTCTCAAAGACAATGCCAACCATAATTTCTTTATTGCGTATTGCGAGATTTAGTTTTTCCTGCGATGCAAAAAAGACAGGCTCTTGGAATTGTGGATAGTGCAGATCTGATAGTATTTTATTGCTAATAAAGCCTGGTGAATAATCTACTACCCCCACGCTGACATTTCTGGCATCCAGGTTTATTCCATTACCTGCAATATAGACATCGAGTGTAAAGGAATAGAGTACTACAATAAAGAGTCCGTAAGATCGCAGAAACTCTAACAGCTCTTTACGGATAATCGCCAAAAATGCCCTCATACAATCCTCTTTTTCAGTAGCAGTGATCCAATAGTAAGTAATATGATTGCATATCCCATCAAAATAAAAAGATAAAGCAAATTTTTACTGGCGCTCAATCCATCTCCAACCAAAAAGACATCATAAAGAATATGCGTATAATACATCACGGGATAGATATGGGCTTCAATGACTGATTCACCTTCCATTGAACTAATAGGCATAAGCATCCCCGAGTAAAGAAAACCGGGGATTATGGTAATTATCAATGTTAATACATAGGCTACAATCTGGGATGATGTAATAATTGATACGAGCAGACCGACTGAAAGACTAATAATAATATATATAAATGAAGAAAAAATATAGAGCAAGAAACTTCCACGAAATGGCAGCTCAAATAGATATATGGCCCATAAAAAAAGAATAAAGATATTGATGCCATGAAGCAGTAATACAGACAAAAGCTTGGCAGCCAAAAATTCACTTTTCTTAACAGGAGAGGAATAAAAATTGAAAATAGTACCATTTTCTTTTTCTTTGACAATAAGGAGCGCTGATAAAATAGCAGGGGCAATGAGTAGTACAAGGCCAATGACCCCAGGCACAATCATATCCTCATCACGCAGCGACTGGTTAAAGAGGTTGCGCGCATTGATTGTTATCAAGGCCCTGTCTACCTCAGTACCGGACCTTTTCATTATCGCATCGTATATTACTCCATTGACGTAATTTTCAATGGTCTTTGCACGCGATGGGAATGAGCCATCAATATAGACTCCAACCGAGGTCTTTAATCCCTTGAGAAGATGCTTTTCAAATGCTTCCGGTATAATAATTATCAGGTCCTTTTTATCCTGTTTAATTAAGTTCAACGCCCTATTTTCAGAGAGATTCTTTGTTTCAGAATTAAAATATTTAGAGTGTTCAAATGTGCTGACGAGGTCATATGAGGCCTTACTTTGATCATTATCAATAATGAGTGTCCGGGTATGAGTGACTTCCGTTTTGATGCCATAGCCAAAGAGTATGAGTAGCATTGATGGCATAATATAGACCATTAAAATGAGCTTGCTGCGGTAGATATCCAAAAGCTCTTTTTTGAAATAGGCCTTAATAACCCCTATTCTCATTAGAGTGCCTTTTCGTACCTAAGTTGAGCGATTAGCTGTTAGCTGTTAGCGTTTAGCTTTTAGGTGTTAGTAACCTATTTGGAAACAGCAGCAAATTAACAGCTAACAGCTAATACCTGATTTTGTAATAGCAAAACATCCTGTAATCATTAAACTAATAGCTAACCGCTAAAGGCTAATCGCTTAATTTAAATTGTAGTAATCTAAAAAGATATCTTCAAAATTGTGTGCATCAGGGTGTATCTGATACAGATTTTTCACAGTATCATCAGCTATTTTTTTGCCATCCCTTAACAACACTACCCGATCGCAAAATTCGGCCTCACCCATATAGTGGGTCGTAATCAAAATAGCGATATTCCACTCCTCTTTCAGTTTTTGTAGCATCTCCCAGAATGTAGCTCTTGCTACAACATCCACCCCGCTGGTTGGTTCGTCTAAAAAGAGCACCACGGGTTCATGCATAATGGCCGCAGCTACTGAAAAGCGTTGGTTAATCCCCATGGGTAAATCCGTGGGTAATGCATCCAGGTAACTGTAAAACCCAAGGGTATCGGCATATTCTTTAATTAAGACTGAAGTCCGTTCAGGTTCAATGCGATGCATATTTGCAAAATAGCGCAGATTCTCCCTTACGCTCATACCCTTGTAGAGGGCAAAGTGCTGGCTTACATATCCGATTTTCGCCTTGAGCATCTGCCTGTCATTAGCACTTTTAATCCTTTTCCCAAGCAAAAAGAGTTCACCCTCATCAATGGGCAAAAGTCCCAGAAGCATTTTTATAAAGGTGGTTTTCCCTGCTCCATTGGCTCCAAGTAGGCCCAGTATTTCGCCTCTGTTTAATTCCATATCGATGTGATCGTTTGCAACAAATTCCCTAAATCGTTTAGTCAACCCCTTGGCTTCCATAATAGTGGCAGGCACATCTTCATCTCTATCTTTATGGACAATCGAAATCTCAGGGATAGGGCCATATTTTTTGAGAAAATTGATAAAAAAGACTGCGTTAAGGGTTGGTTCTTTTGGCTTAAGCTCTAAAGGTTTAAGAGAGTAAGTATATCCGTGAATAGTGATGCTGTTTTCAAAAGGCTCAGGTGCAGCTTCATAACTGAAAGGCCTTACCTTTTCGATCAATTCCCCGGCCTTGCCTTTGTCAATAATCTCTCCGTCTTCAAACAAAAGTACTCTATACATTTGGGTGGCTTCAGCCATATAGGCAGTGCTGACAATGCAAAGTGTCTTTTCTTTGGCAATAATATCATTTAAAATATCCCACAATTCCATGCGGCTGAGTGGATCGACTCCTGTAGTTGGTTCATCCAGAAGCAATAGCTTGGGACGGTGCAGCAGTGTGCAAATAAGCGCCAATTTTTGCATCATCCCGCCGCTTAATTTGCCTGCCTGTCGCTCGGTAAAATCAGACAGCCCTGCCATATGCAGCAAGCGTTCTCTGTAAACCCTGAAGGCGCTATCCTGTTTTATTCCGCGAATATCGGCAAAAAAGTCCAGGTGCTCGTTTACGCCTAATTGTTCATATAAAATCAGACCAAGACCTTGCGGCATGAACCCGATACTGCCCTTAACCTTTTCAGCCTCTTTGGGCGAGCGGTAGATATGATTGTCAAATTCAATTTCCCCGTCAAAACTCTTGATCCCGGCAATTGCGTGCATCAAAGAACTCTTGCCGGCACCGTCAGCACCGATAAGCCCGATGATTTCTCCTCCGGTTGCTTCAAGACTTACTGGTTTGAGCCCTGTTTTTTTACGATAGGAAACTGAGACTTCTCGTACCTGAAGTCGATTCATGATTGGCGTTTTTTATAAATCTCCCAGGATTTCGGAGCTTTCCGGCAATCCTTTTCCGTCCCTACTAATTACCCCAATGGCAGGAATTCCCAGTTTCAGGTGTGAATTGGGAGTGACTGGTTTCAGATGAACTGCATACATTCTTTGAATACGATCGCTTTTGACACTCACTTCTTTGGGAGTAAACTCTGCTCGTTGTCCAATCCGTATTACTCTTGCCTGGATCGGCATGTCCGGGAAACTATCCAAAAAGATGACTGCCTTATCTTTTAATTTGATTTTGCCGTTTTCAAGCGTATCCACAAACATTTTCAGGTAGAGCTCGTCAGGGTCTATCAATGTGGCTACTACCATCCCTGGAGCCAGGACCTCGCCGGTTTGTGCAACCTTTTCAATCACCACACCATCAATTGGAGATATGATGGTCAGCTCTTTTATTATTGCCGATATTTCTCTCTTGTTCGCCTCCAGCGAAGCAGTTTGATTTTGTGCAGCCCCTATGTTTGCCTTTAACGCGTCAAGCTTTTTCAACTGGTTTTGGGCGATTTTGAGATCAGTTCTGGAGACATTAATTTTGTCATCAGTCTGGCTCAGTCCTTGACGCAACGATTCAAGCTCGTTGATGTCATTATCAAGTTTGAGTCTGTCAAGTTCAAATGCATGTTTTGCTATGAGATCTTTTTCAGAAAGCCTTTTTGCGCGCGCAAAATCCCTTTTATCCTGTATAATTACCAGATTCAGATTATCGATTGAACGTAGTAGCTGCTCTTTTTGGGCAATGGCAATATCAACTCCACTTTTTGCTTTTTCAATTGCCAGAGGAATTGATACTTTGGCGATCTCATAGTCTTTTTGCAGGGCCTCAAGGCCCTTTTGGGAGGACCGGACGCCCTCTTCCAAGCTTTCTAACTTAGCTTTAAGCTCATCGCTTTGAAGAATTGCTATTGTATTTCCCTTATGGACGCTTTGCCCCTCTTCAATTAAGATTGTTTTGATGCGCCCGGTGTATTTGGTATTTAAAGCGATTATATCTCCATCAATTCTACCTGTACCTGCTATGAGATTTGGAGGTAATTGTGTTGGGTAAAGTTTCTGATAAATAAAGAAACCGGACAGCAAGATCAAAAAAACAATAATTGTTCCGATTATATAATTTCTCACGCCTTTTTCCTTATCCTCATAATTTTTCGTAACCGTTCACGGGATTACAACGCCGTTTTACCGCAACCCACCGAACTGTAAACGTTTACAATTTTTCCAATGGGCTGATAACTTTACCTTCTAAACTTCTTAAAACATGCAGGTATATCATTGTGGTCGTAACATTTTTGTGCCCCAGAAGTTCCTGAACTGTCCGGATATCATAGCCATCCTGGAGAAGATGTGTGGCAAAGCTGTGCCTGAGTGTATGAATTGTGGCTTTTTTGGGAATACCTGATTTTTTTAATGCCCTACTCATGGCATTCTGCAATGCGCGCGAAGTTATATGGTGCCTCCTTATAATCTT
>JAGGRV010000092.1 GCA_021159445.1 Deltaproteobacteria bacterium
TAGTATCACCGGAAATAGAAGTTATATCTACCGGGTTCAGGGTAAACTGTGAACCCAGCTTCCAGTATGGCCAGTCATAATATTCCAGAGTAATCGCGATATTTTTCCCTCCATAATAAACACATGGCGCGGTAATCGTCAGGGCGGCATCGATATGGGCGCAAGATGGCCCTCCTGAGGCGAGCTGAAGGGATTCAAATCGCCAGTAAAGGCAGGCAGAGTCGGCAGGATTTGCATAAGCACTAAAATTAAGCTTGTAATATGTGCCTTCATACTCAACACATGGCAGGACCAAAGAGAGATCATCTGCCACCGTACCGCATTGGGAAAAAGCCTTAGGTGCCAAAGGCATAAACATTATCTGAATAAAGAGAATGGATAAAAATGCTTTTTTCATGACATGCTCTCCTTAGTGTGGTTTGTTATGAAAGTATAGTAGCCTTTTGAATTATGTTTATTTACGCAGGCGGATTGCCTTAGGTGTCACCTCAACCAGTTCGTCCTCATTGATATATGAAATGCATTCTTCAAGGCTCATCTGTGTCGGGGGTGTTAGAAGCACGTTCCTATCTGACCCTGAGGCGCGCATGTTAGTCAATTTCTTGCCTTTTGCAGGGTTGACAACAAGGTCTTGCGGCCTGCAATGTTCGCCGATTATCTGACCGCGATAGACCCGGGTTCCCGGGTCACAGAAGAGCTTTCCCCGATCCTGAAGGTTGAAAAGGGCATAGGCAACGGTTGTGCAGGATTCCTTGACCACCATGGCGCCTTTGTTGCGGTTTCGGATTTCACCTGCAAAAGGTCCGTATTCCAAAAAGACGTAATTCATTATCCCCATGCCTTTTGTGTCCGTTAGAAACTCCGATCGGAACCCGAGAAGGCCACGTGTAGGAATCTTGTAAGTCAGACGGGCCATCCCATTGTCCTGGTTCATCTCAAGTAACTGGCCCTTACGCACCCCCAGTTTTTCAATGACGGTTCCCATGTACTGTTTGTCAACATCGAGCGTCAGTTCTTCAAAGGGTTCAAGTCGTCCGCCGTTCTCTTCTTTCATGATGACCTGAGGCCTGGTGACCTGGAATTCATATCCTTCGCGCCGCATTTTCTCGATGAGAATGGAGATGTGCAGCTCTCCCCTGCCCGAGACTTTAAAACCTCTGCTGCTTTCCAGTTCTTCGACCAGCAGAGCCGCATCGGAGAGGGCCTCCCTCCTCAGCCGTTCTGCCAGATGGCTTGGGGTACCGAATCTGCTTTCCGTTCCGGCAAAAGGCGAATCATTTGGAATGAAATGGGTGGAAATAGTGCAAGGGTCGATCTCCAAGGGAGGAAGGGGCACCGGATCATGTGGATCGGTGTAGGTTACACCGAGAGTAATGTCATCCATGCCTGCAACGGCAACGATTTCGCCGACACTGGCGATATCTGTGGCCACTTTCTTGTTCCCTTCGAAGCGGTATACCTTACTGATGCGAGCTGGGACAAGCGCTCCGTCTCGCCGGGCAACGACAATGTCCTTATTGATATTCAATGTTCCGCCCGTTATCTTGCCGATCCCCAATCGACCCAGATAGGGGGAATAGTCAATAGAACTCACCAGCATCTGAAGCGGTGAGAGGGGATCTCCTGCAGGCGCGGGTATGTGTGATATGATCTTTTCGAAAAGCGGGTCCATGGATAATCTTGCGCCGGTAGATTCGGAGAGGGTATATCCTTCCTTTGCAGAGGCGAAAACAATCGGAAAGTCAAGTATATGATCCGGGGCGTTCAGCTTGACAAATAGATCAAAGACCTGGTCGACGGCCCATTCCGGCCGGCCGGCCGGTTTGTCTATCTTGTTTATGATAACAATAACGGGAAGTTCCAATGCAAGAGATTTTTTGAGCACAAAATAGGTCTGTGGCATTGGGCCTTCCTGGGCATCAACGAGCAGAAGAGCCCCATCGGCCATCCTTAGAACCCGTTCAACCTGGCCGCCGAAATCGGCATGACCAGGAGTGTCTATGATATTGATCCGGTAGCCCTTGTAAAGGAAGGAGGCATTCTTGGATGCAATCGTAATGCCCCGTTCCCGTTCCAGGTCCATGGAATCCATGAAGCGTTCGGCAACATGCTCATTTTCCCGAAACACCCCACTCTGTTTGAACATCTGGTCTACCAGCGTGGTTTTTCCATGATCAACATGGGCGATAATGGCGATATTTCTGATTTTGCTTTGATTCATTTAGTGCCTTGGTTTTGACCGCCCGGAACGGATTGTTTATTTAAAGACCCGTAAAGGAATTATTCCTTTACGGGTCCTAAGAGACCAGTCATTTCATTGTAAATCTGTGGTGAGACGACCAGATCTGATACACTTTTTCCGAACTTATTAATATGACTCAATCATTTAATAATGTCAACAAAAAATGAAAAACCACGGTAATACATTAGGTATTTTAAGACATTTTGTAACGAGGTAGTGGATCGGACAGCCTGTTGTGGGGCGCTTGCAGCTTCACTCAATCGCACGGCTCCGGTGAGGGGAGCTTTTGCCTGACTCCGACTGTTTTGAGATAGTTTCTGAATTGTCTCTTGCTGAAGTTCGAGAACCTGTCTAATATCGCCATGAACTCCAAACCCGGCACAAATGTCCTTACCACAGGGACATTCAGGTCCTTTCTTGTCAAGTCCACATAGATCGGTTTAAGGCCGTTTGATAGCAGCAGTCTTTCCACGGTATTCAAGTCGCGACCCACATCCCCTGATGAATAATCGGGGAGTTCCTCGTATTTTATGGTCTTTTGTCCTGCCGGAGGCGGATTTGATCTGACAAAATACGGATATGCCAGCTCAGTCAATGCAGATACCGCTGCGATTTTTCCACTCAGGTCGGCTGCACAACCCTTTACAAATTCATCCCCGGTCTGCACAAAGGCCTTGTAACACGGTATTCCAAGATCAGGGGTCAGATCCAGAAACTGGATATAACGACCTCTTTCCCTGCATCTGTCCAGGATATGGGCTACTGCGGGATCTTCCGCTTCCAGCGAGAAGCACCTCTCTTGAGAGTATAGCGCAACTCTTTCAGCATCTCTTTCTATATATTCCATCAAGGCATGCAGCCTGGCCTCATCTTCCGTATTGCCGGAAGCAAGGCCGTTCGATGATACTCCGCTGGTCAGAGCCGTTTCATCGAGGTTGCAGAACAGAAAGACAAACTGGGCAGGCAGATATATCTCGGTGCTCCCGTCTACGCGAATTTCCCGGCCTGCTATCCAGTACAATACTTGGTCCTCATAAGGGACCTCAAGATTCATGATATTCGGATCAAGTGCAGAAAGCCCCTGCGCCACCAAATCAGTGTAGTTGGATCTAACGAGATTGAACTCATTCTTGTATCCGATAGTCAATTCATTGGAAAAACTTGCAAAAGATGAATATCTCTCAACCATCTCCATCAAATACGAGGCTCGTGCCTGGTCTTCTTCCATGCCTTTTCCGTAGCTTGTCTGAGGAATGGCTAGTCTCCACCTGTTCCTTCCTACAGCAACCTGAACCTCTATTTTCCATGATTTTTCCAGCGCATACGGGCTGAGAGACCACACTGTTTTCCGTTCAGTTCCGGTAATCAGGTCAATATTGGAGAGTCTTATCGTGACATCTTGGACGGTCTCTGATGCTGTTTTTTCCCTCGCGGAAATCCCCGGCATAATGGATCCCGTGTCTGATTTGGAACAGAGGTCCTTTATATGCACTGTGTCATTTCTGTCTAGATCGATATCGTCAAGATCAAATGGTATGGGAAACTCGATCTCACTCAAGGAAGGAAGCAATTCATGATTATAGACGTTCTTTTCAAACACGCCCGTCCAGAACAGATGCCCCGGAGAATCCATGTCCAGAGCCCATTTTGCGAAAATCAAGGGGGTATGCCCGGCAAGTTTTCTTGCACCCATTTTTTCAAGTTTGCTGCGCACATCATGAAATCCGCGTAATATGCTTACCTCGTAAGCAGCCGACAGAAATTGAATGTCTCCTTTTTTTTGCTCAATCAAGCCCTCAAGTCTGTTTGCGTCGTATTCTGCCAGGGTAAACAACAGGTAATTATGCATGAATTGGTCATTTGGATGTGCTTTCAGGTAATCCAGCGCCTGTTGGATACTCATTTCCTTTGCGGGCACGCAGGTAAAAGAGCCGACACCAGCCACATTACTGACGAATTTCATTTTATACATCATGAATTCAGAAAGATCTTCCATGTTCTATTACTGATTCCTCTGAAAATACCCCATCTGCTGCGTTGCTTCGATTTTCTCTTATCGAAATTTTTAATGACAATCAATTACACGATCAGTATTACCTATTTGACATCCAGCTAATTACTCAAGTTTTCGAAAAATAGTAACTATTCACGTAATCAGGCTGAAGCTGTTTAGACTGAAGGCTGAAGGGGTCAGAAGAGCACTATTGCCGTACTTTGGCGGAAATATCTGGTTTTTGCACCAAACATGGCTTTAAAATGCGCTTTTTCCTAACAGTCTTCAGTCTTCAGTCTATCCACCTGAGTAGTTACGGAAAATAATAGTATACAAAATTAACAAAACAAGCCAAAATAGCTTGGCTCATTTTTTTCTCAGATATACATTCTGTATTTATTAAATATTATTGGCAAATTCCATAATGAGAATTGCTGCCTGAACGGTGAACCCTGAACCTGTGAACGCCTATTATTCTTCAATGGTTTCCGACTCAAAAAGTAAATCAATAATAATCTGGGGCATACATCCAGTAAGGGAATTTTTAGAGATTTGTTCTGATGATTGTCAAAGGCTCTTTGTCCATCCTTCCTTTGGAAAGAAAAAAGCGCAGGCCGGCTTGTTACGTCTGGCAGAGCGGCACGAGGTTCTTGTGGAACGTGCGGAAGACTTTAAAAGTACAGGCGTTCCTGCAGGGACTGTACATCAGGGAGTTGCTGCCCTGGTAAGACCTGTTTGGTCTATTGACTTTTCCAGTCTGCCACTGTATTGGAGAGATAAGAGGCCATTAGTAGTAGTATGTGATCAAGTAACGGATCCACAAAATGTGGGAGCTATTGTGCGTTCTTCAGTTGCCCTGGGTGCTCAGGCAGTTTTGCTCCCCAATCGGAGAACCAGCCGGATTACCGGAGCAGTAGCAAAGTCATCTTCTGGTGCACTATTTCACATAAAGGTATGCCAGGTAGGAAATTTAGTAACAGCCATGAGGCAACTTAAGGAAATGGGACTCTGGATAGCAGGGCTAAGCCCGGGCGGCGAGCATCCGCTCTGGGAGTTGGATTTAAATAGGCCTTTAGCTCTGGTAGTTGGTGCAGAAGGGACGGGACTGCGCCGTCTAGTCAAGGAGACGTGTGACTTCCTTGCAAGAATACCTCATTTTGGCCCTGTTGGTTCCATGAATGTTGCCTCTGCTGCCAGCATAGCCTTGTACGAGGTTGCTAGACAGCGAGTGTCATTATCACCGGTTTAAACCGGCATTAGGCGGTAATTTTATGATCAGACTGTATGAGAAGGTTACCGGGGCCGCATATGCGGTATTCAGGCCTTTCTTGGAGTTGTGGTCCCGGTTAGAGGGAAACAATGGGATGTGGTCTGGTCGACTGGGGCATCTCCCCGACTATGTTGCTGCAACAGGTCCTCAGGATTTATGGCTTCATGCGGTTTCAGTGGGGGAAGTGGCTGTGGCGGAGTCCTTGGTCCAGGCCATTGATCGCCGGGCACCAGGATTAAAAATTCTTATTTCAGCTACTACGCCTGCGGGTTTTGCCAGGGCAATGTCTTCCCTTGGGACCCGTTGCTCAGTGATTCCATATCCTCTTGATTTTCCACAGATAGTCTGCAGAATGGCAACTGAGGTCCGTCCCAGGGTGTATGCCTGTCTTGAGACCGAACTCTGGCCCAACCTTATCAGCGCGGTGAGGCAATTCGGGGGTAAGACCGTGCTCTTAAACGGCCGTATTTCAGCTAGGTCTTTTCCCAGGTATTTGAGATTGCTCTCTATTACCAGACCATTGCTTGCCGGTTTTTCAAAGATTTGCGCCATTTCTGATATCCACGCAAATAGGCTGGCGGCACTTGGTGCCCCCATGGATAGGATACAGGTCACAGGAAATGCCAAGTTCGAGGGTCTTCTGTCCAGACCTGATCCTGATCGTGTAACGGGCCTTCGCAATCGCCTCGGGATTGAAGATTCGATTAAGGTCCTTGTTGCAGGAAGCTTGAGGGGTGGCGAGGAAAAAGAGGTAATAAGCACCTACGATTTACTTCAGTCGCGCTGGTCTGACATGATATTCTTTTTAGTGCCGAGGCATTTAAAGAAGGTCTCTTCTATTGTAGGTATATTAAACAAGAAGAGCATACCTTACCAGCTCTGGAGTGAACTGGAGGTAAAACAGAGAAGGACCGCGAAGGTCGTAGTTGTGGATGTAATAGGTCCGCTTTTTGATCTTTATGGTTTGGCTACAGCGGCCTTTGTAGGGGGTTCTCTGGTACCAAAAGGGGGACAAAATTTTTTGGAGCCGGCTGCTTGGGGCTGTCCGGTTATTTACGGCCCTCATACAGACAATTTTGAAGAGGCAAGAATAACCCTTGAGTCCCATGGTGGAGGTCAAGAGGTTAACAACGGGAAAGACTTGGCAGAGGCGGTAAATCTGTTATTTAAAGAACCTTTAAAAAGAGAAAAGCGGGGCAGGAAGGGCCGAAGGGCCCTTGAAGATCTTGCCAAAGGGGTTGCTACAAAGCAAACAGATATACTGCTACAGGTGCTTGAATCCTAACCACCAGAAGCCTTAAATCTCTGTAACTATTCAGGTTGAAGGCTGAAGGTTTTTAAGCATTTTCGCAACGATCGAAGAGATGAATCCTCTAAACTAATACTGCAATTTCGTCAGCCAACTCAAATGCCCGCAGTTTTGTGTGATTACGCATGATTTGTCCCTATTAGCCTTCTACCTTCAGTCTATTCACCTGAATTTACATATCTTTTATAAATTAACAGTAGGCCTTCTAAAACAAGGTTTGGCAATACTGTTTCTATTAGAGAGCAATGCGGGGCTATTATCGGTGCCAGTCCTCCTGTGGCTACTACTTTGGGTTTTTGAGCAAATTCCGTTAACAGACGACTTATGATTCCGTCTGTCAGGCCGGCAAAGCCGTAAATGATACCGGCCTTGATTGCCGAGGCAGTGTCCTGCCCCAGGGCAGTTTCAGGTTTGGCAAAAAGTTCCACCCTTGGGAGTCTGGACGTACCTTTAAAAAGGGCCTCTGCCGCGAGGAGTAAGCCTGGAGCTATGGAACCTCCCAGATATTCACCCTTTGATGATACACAGTCGAAAGTGGTTGCGGTCCCATAATCGACTATAATCACAGCATTTTTGTACCTTGAGTATGCAGCCAGAGAGTTTACGAGCCGGTCTGCTCCCACTTCATAAGGGCGCTTATAAAGGATGGGCATCCCGACAGGTACATCTTCCTGGACTACAAGGGCCTTTTTTTTCATATAATGAAGGGTTAGTTCCTCCCAGCTATGCATTAAGGGGGGCACAACACAGGATATCACTACGTCACAAATATCTCTTAGTTCTATTTCCGCAAGCCGGCACAACTGGTTCAAGGATACTGCCAGTTCATCAGAAGTGGCTTCCTTGTCCGTTCGAATTCGCCAGTTTTTGAGAAAGTGGTCATCCTGGAAAAGACCAATTACAGTATGTGTGTTTCCAATATCTACAGCCAGGAAGTATTCCCCAGATTGTCTGCTATTTTCCATGGTAGATATAACTCCTTGTTTATCTTCTTGACTTTTTTTGTATTTCTTAGATATGATTACACTGCAAAAAGCCCGAAGGTGTCGCGGTATCAAGACAGTTGGCTATAAAAAATAATGGTATGAACAAAAAAGACTTTCCGGTAATTCCATCTGACAGGTCAGATGATCTTCATAATCTGAAAATTGCGGATTCATCTGATCTTGTCCTTTTTATGGCAGGAAATCAATTCATGGCAATGGGAGAGATCGTCTCTGCTTTTCAAAAGGAATATCCTCATATCAAGAGAATCTTCTACGAGACCCTTCCTCCTGGACTTGAACTGAAGCAGATCTTATCCAGTGGCGCTGTCTTTGGTGATAAAGTGTTGGACATTTACCCGGATATTTACACTTCAGTGAATGAAAAAGCAATGAAGACACTGGAACAGTCCGGCCATATCAATAAGGAAGACTATCATCTGTATCTTCATAACAGGTTGACCTTGATGGTTGTGAAAGAAAACCCCGCAAGGATAAATTCTGTTATGGACCTAGCGCGGGATGATGTCCGCATCTCTCAGCCTGATCCGGAAAACGAAGATATTGCCTTCTTGATTATGGAAATGTACAGGCAGGCAGGCGGGGATGGGCTGGTCCATCGTATAATGGAGGAAAAACGTGCTGAAGGAACAACAATTTTTACGGTTGTTCATCACAGAGAGACCCCATTACGTATTACAAAAAAGACAGTTGACGTTGGGCCTGTGTGGGCCACAGAAGTGATATATGCAAAGGTCACATCCGGCCTCGCGTTTGATGTGGTTGAACCTGGTGAAAAACTCGATCAGCGAGACAAGACCAACTATTATGTATGCAAATTAAAAAATGCCCCGCACCCGGATAACGCCGGGATGTTTTTGGATTTCATAACTTCATCGTCTGCCCAAAAGATCTACAAGAAATACGGTTTTGTGACTCCATGATACCTATCCGAGATACCATCCGGTCGGAAACTTATCCAATCATCAACTATGTCCTGATTGCGTTCAATATTCTGGCTTTTTTTGTGGAGCAATCACAGGGACGGAATCTTAATGAATTTATTTTTACCTATGGGCTTGTACCCGCTCGTTATTCCGTGCCCCAAATTTCAGCTTACTTCACTTCTGCCCAGCAAGGGATCGCCTTTCTTACCTTCATGTTTTTACATGGCGGGTTTTTTCACCTTTTGGGTAACATGTGGTTCCTGTATATCTTTGGTGACAACGTAGAAGATCGTCTTGGACACTTTCGCTATCTCACCTTCTATTTGCTGTGTGGATTGGCTTCAGGGATTTCACATCTGTTTCTCAATTGGACGTCTCAGATACCAACTATAGGAGCAAGCGGCGCCATTGCCGGCGTGATGGGGGCCTACTTCATACTCTATCCCAGGGCTAAGGTCCTGACCCTGATACCCATTTTTTTCTTTATCCAATTTATAGAAATTCCGGCATTCCTGTTTCTCGGGTTCTGGATTTTCTTTCAGTTCTTGAGCGCAGCCTCTTCAGCTCAGGCTGGTGGTATTGCTTGGTGGGCACACATTGGCGGGTTTGTTTTCGGTATCATTTTTTTGAAGCTCTTTCAGTTGCTGCCGGGAATGTCTACAGGGCGGAAGTTCAGGAACCTGACCAAGAAGCGCACATCACGACGACTGTAAGCTAAATTAAGCGGTTAGCCTTTAGCTATTAGCTATTAGTTTTTGGATGTAAATGCCAGGAATTCCTCCTCACTCAGGGTAGGAATTCCAAGTTCTACTGCCTTTTGTAGTTTGGACCCGGAACCTTTTCCCACAACCACATAATCTGTCTTGCGCCCTACTGTAGAAGCGATTTGGCCACCCAGATCCCGGACAATGTTCTTGGCCTGTTCCCGGGTGAGAGAGGAGAGTCCACCGGTGAAGACAAAGGTCTTGTCTTTCAGTGGTAAGGACTTTTTCCTATGAAGATCAGTAAATCTGGTCCCGGCATCAAGCATACGTCTCACAAGTTCGATGTTGTGATTATCGCCAAACCATGACCGGATGCTTGAGGCTACTTCCGGACCTATTCCTTCTACGGCCTTGAGTTCTTCCTCACCGGCATCCATAAGTGCTTTTATTGATCCAAAATGGTCTGCAAGGAGCTGTGCGGTCACATCTCCAACATGTCTAAGCCCCAAGGCATAGAAGAATCGAGCAAGGGTTGTATCTTTGCTGGCTTCTATGGCGGATAGGAGATTTCTTGCGGATTTCTCAGCAAAACGGTCAAGCGACAGGAGATCACTCAGCTTGATGGAGTAAAGGTCTGCGATACTCCGGACCAGTCCCGCACTGATAAGTTGCTCGGCCACCTTTGGACCAAGGCCGTCTATGTCCATGGCCCCTTTGGCGGCAAAGTGGGTGAGTTGCTTCACAAGCCTGGGGAAACATCCGGGATTCGGGCACCGCCACGCAGCCTCTCCTGGTTTGCGGCGCAGACTGGAACCGCAGACCGGGCAGGTCTGCGGCATCACAAATACCTGTTCCTCTCCGCTCCTTCTCTCCGGCAGTGGTCTGACCACTTCAGGAATGACGTCACCTGCCCTCCGGACAATAATCCAGTCGCCTATCCTGACATCCTTGCGGCGGATCTCGTCTTCGTTGTGGAGAGTTGCGCGGCTTACCACAACTCCGCCCACCTTTACAGGTTCCATAAGGGCCACAGGGGTGACAGTACCAGTACGTCCCACGCTGAGTTGAATTTCGATAATTCTGGTTATGGCCTGGGCTGCCTCAAATTTGTAAGCCAAGGCCCAACGAGGACTCTTGGCCTTTGCCCCAAGGCGTTTCTGGAGTTTAATGTCATTGACCTTGATGACTACTCCGTCGATTTCATAATCAAGCTCTTCCCTCTTTCTGTTTATGCGCTGGTGATATTGTATTGCACCATGGATTCCTTTTAGCTTTTTCACCATGGGGTTGACCCTTAGCCCCCATTTCTTGAGAGACGAAAGCGCCTCCCATTGTGTCCCAAAGCTATAGTCTTCCACTACTCCGATCCCGTAACAAAAAATATTCAGGGGCCGGCCGGCGGTAATGTTCGGGTCCAGTTGGCGAAGGGAACCAGCCGCGGCATTTCTGGGATTGGCAAAAGGAGGCTCACCTTGTTCCATACGTCTCTTATTAAGACGTTCAAAGGCGTTTTTATTGATAAAGACCTCGCCCCGTACCTCAAGGCGGCTGGGTGGAGTAAGGTATCTGTCGATGAGCCTGAGAGGTATGGATCGAATGGTCCGCAGGTTTGTGGTTACGTCTTCCCCTGTGTAGCCGTCTCCTCGGGTTGATCCAAGAACAAACCTGCCATTTTCGTAAACCAGCTCTACGGCAAGGCCGTCCATCTTAGGTTCAACCGTGTATTCAAGCTCTTCATCGATCCGGAGGAATTTCTTCCCCCGTTGGTCAAATTCCAGCACCTCTTCCTGGCTGAAGGCATCATCCAGACTCAGCATAGGGACACTGTGGGGTACTCCGGCAAATTTTTCTGAAGGTGGCGCACCGATTCGCTGTGTAGGCGAATCAGGAGTTACGGTCTCGGGATATTTGCCTTCGATCTCCTTGAGCTCACGCATCAAGGCGTCATAATCGGCGTCGCTGGTTATGGGCTGGTCAAGGACATAATAGAGGTAATTATGGTGGTTGATCTCTTCCCTGAGTTGTTCTACGCGCTTTAGTATTTCAGAGGGAAAACTCATCTTGGATTTGGTGATTGCGTGCAGTATCCTTATTTTGCAGATTTTTCATTATTTGTCATTTACAATTTCAAAGTTGATGTGCATCCTGGAGACATTGACAGCCTTAACCCTGACCTTCACCGTTTGTCCTAGATGAAAGATCCTGTGGGTCCTTCGCCCGACAAGGCGCTGTTTGTCCTGATCGAGCACATAATAATCATCCACTATGTCTACCAGGCGAACAGCTCCGGATATGAACATGTCCTTGAGTTCAACAAAAAAACCAAAGGAGATCACGCCGGATATTATGCCTTCAAATACTTCACCGATCTTGTCTGCCATGAAGCGGACCTTGAGCCTGTCAAACATTTCTCTTTCTGCTTCCATGGCCCCCCTCTCCCGAACGGAGCAATGCTGTCCCAGGGTTTCAAGCTGCTCTTCAGTGTAAACCGGGCGTTTCCTTGTCCGTTTCATGTTGGCTTTCAGAATCCTGTGGACGATCAGGTCAGGGTAACGGCGAATCGGCGATGTGAAGTGCAAATAATTGGGGGAAGCCAGGCCAAAGTGTCCGATATTTTGGGATGAATATACGGCCTGTTTCATGGTCCTGAGTAGTACTGTGTTTATTATGTATTCATGGGGCTTGCCTGATGCCTCTTTGAGCACTTTCTGACACCATTTCGGAGTTATTTCATCCGGCACCTTGATATTCATTCCCAGAATTCGAGCAAAGCCTACAAGCTCGTTTACCTTATCCCGTGCAGGTAACTCATGAACACGGTACATTGCCGGTATGTCTTTTTTGGTCAAAAAGAGAGCAACAGCCTCGTTTGCGGCTATCATGAATTCTTCGATAATACGATGGGCTATGCTTCTTTCCCGCCGGACGATCTCTTCCAGATTCCCCCTGATCCCCAGGATCATTTCAGGTTCCGGAAGATCAAAGTCAATACTCCCTCTCTGGCGGCGTTTTTCGGAAAGGGCCTCTGCCAGCTCTACCATCCATTTTAAGTGCTTAATATGTTTCCTGTTTTTGGCTATCAGCTCCTTGTCTTTGTTGACAAGTATGCAGCGCACTTCTTTATAAGTGAACCTGCAATGGCTCCTGATTACGGCCTTGAAAAAATTGGCACGCCTGACATTTGCCTCCCTGTCAAAAGAAATATTAACCCCAACTGCCAGACGGTCTTCATCGGGAATCAGACTGCATAGGTGATTGGACAACGTCTCAGGGAGCATAGGTACTACGGAATTGGGGAAATATACACTTGTGCCTCGCTCAAGGCCTGTCTGGTCGACAGGGCTATTATCCGGCACATAGTGACTTACGTCGGCAATGGCCACAGTGAGAACAAAGCCTGTGCGGGTCTTCTTGACAAATACGGCATCATCAAAGTCCCTCGCCTGCTCCCCATCTATTGTTACCAGCGGTAGCTGCCGGAGATCCTTGCGGCCCGGGATATCGTCCGGGACAATAGTCTGGGGTAATGCCTCGGCCTGAGCTATGGCGTCAGGTGGAAAGATGTGCGGAAGACCGCGCTTATATATGACTATCTTGGTCTGCACACCCATGTCGTCAGGATTCCCAAGGACTTCTATAACCCGTCCCTCAGGGTTCTTTCCCTCTGAAGGAAAGCTTTCAATTTCCGCCAATACAACCTGGCCGTTCCGGGCCTTTGCTGTATATTTATTGGGAACCATGATTTCATAGAGCAGCCTGTTATCTTCAGGAAGCACGGTTGATACGCTTTTGCCTTTCTGAAATGTCCCTACTACATGATCCACGCCCCGTTCAAGCACTCTTAGTATGGAACCTTCAATGCCCTTTCCACTGGTTTTTTCCACCCTTGCCACTACATGATCACCATGGACAGCACCCTTGAGACCGCGCGCAGGGATGAATACGTCATCGCCTTTCCCGGTCTCCGGTTGTACAAAACCAAAACCATCCGGGTGGACTGACAATCTTCCGGTAACCAGTTTCATAAGGTCGGAGATACCGTACCTGTCGCCCTTGAGCAGGACTAATTTGCCTTCACGAACAAGGCCGGTCACTATGGCCCTTGCCTTATTTCTTTCATCCGGCCTCAGGTGGGATAAATGTATTATCTCCCGGAGATAAAGGGGCCGCCCCGCATTGCGCATTACTGTCAGAATACGTTCGGGGGAAAGAAGGGGAAGCTTCTCGGATTTCCGGCTGGATCTTGCTTTGCGTTTTCTTGCCAT
The DNA here is from genome assembly GCA_021159445.1 of Deltaproteobacteria bacterium. Lineage (GTDB taxonomy): Bacteria > Desulfobacterota > Dissulfuribacteria > Dissulfuribacterales > UBA3076 > UBA3076. Next base: position 13,714 of record JAGGRV010000092.1, read on the forward strand.
GTAAAGATTATACGTTGAGGGCTTGAAGGGGTCAAGAAATGACAATAATGATCATAGAGGAATATTTATTTCAGGCTAACGCGAACATCTGCGGCTTGTCCGCAGAATGTTTTTGTTGGGTCCTTATCTCTTCAATACCCCTTCAGCCTTCAGCCTAAACAGCTTCAGCCTGACTACTGTAGTTAGGAACGTACAATAAATAACTTGAACAAATTAATGTCTTTTTTGCCGTCTTCTTCGTTGCTCGTCGATCACATAACCCGTTATGCTCGCTCCTCGCGCCTTGAATACAACAAAAAATCCTATTAATTTTTGTTCAACTTATTTATCTCCCGTTCCTTACCAATATGTTATCTTGGTGCGAACCCATTCGCTATTCATTCACTAGTTTTGCTCCGCAGGACCAAAGGAACGGATGAAAAGATCGCGGAGGGCCTGCCGGCCGTCATCGGAGAGGTTGCGGGTTCCTGTGCCGGCAAACGTATCTGAGGTAATCACCGGTGTGTTCTCAACCCATTGGCTGTCCTCCCAGGAAAACCACCCCTTTCGTTCCTGATCATAGACGCTCAGCGGCCGGTTAAATAGTTTTGCCAACTCGACACCCCAGCCGGTTCCCCCCTTGACGGTGTTGTCCGCCAGTATCCAGCCGACCGCAATGACATGGTGGCCGCTATTGACCATGTGAAAAATGGACTGGATGACTTTTCGGATCTTATCCGTCCGGGAGTAAGTGCGTCTCATCCGCTTGGACACGATTTCCATGCTGACATCGCCCCTTTGCAGCTCTTCCCGGTTCAGTAAACGGAGGCCCCTGGTGCGCTCTGCATTGTGCCCTTCAAATGATATATTCACCTCTTTCATATGCCAGGTCTCGGCAAGTTTGCCGAATTCCGCTTCAGCTCCCTTGTGGCCACCGCTGTACAATGTGATTTTTGAAATGTCTGCCATTTTTTTATCTCCTGAATTTTTTTAAGACGTTGTGCGATTATGCAAAAAAAACACCCCGCCGCGGTTCGGCAGGGTGAGCGGCTAAAGTAATTCAACTTTTCTGTATTGCAACCCTGGCCGTCATATTTTTTTCAAACAAACCTGCCCTGAATTTTTGCGCCCAGAATATAAATATATTTTTATGCGAGCTCTTAGGAAGTTCATTTTTTGTATCTTTCACTACCGAACGTTGCCCATAAGCCACGCCGCTTTTTGCCGTCGTCTGAATTTGCCTTGTTAGGTGGAATTGAACGGATGCTTACGACGGATTGATTGAATCACTTCGTCGAGCTGTTGAAGAAAACGTGATCGGTCACGCTTCTTTAGCGGCGGAGGCCCGCCCGTTATCTCTCCTGCGCCACGGAGTTCTGACAACAGGTCCCGAGTTGCGACGGCTTCACCGATGTTGGTTTCAGTGAACGGCTTTCCGGTTGTACCAATTGCATGTGCGCCTTCCTTCAGGCAGCGACTCGCAAGGGGAATGTCAGCGGTGACCACGATGTCGTTAGGTTGCACGTGTTCGACAATCCAATCATCGGCCGCGTCGAATCCGTCCCCTACAACTTCGAGTGCAATCCATCGTTCATTCGGAACTCGCATCCAAGAGTTGGCCACCAATGTTACATCAAGGCGATATCGGCTTGCGACGCGGTATACTTCCTGTTTGACCGGGCACGCATCAGCATCTACAAAGATGTGCAGCAAACGAAAATCCTCACCATTACCCCGGATCTGGTCGGGGTGCCATCTAATGTTAAGGGTAACTAGCGGCGCCTACAGAAGATTTCCATTTCGCTTCACCAAATAGAAGAATGTCTTCCGTAAAAACTCCAAAATCGATTTCCGGCCCTCCGGGAACCAATGTGTCAGGGTGATGAAAATGCCCGCATCTGGATACGAAGAAGGTGATTGACATGACCAAAATAATTTCTTGGCTAATGACATTATGCGCAGGTTAATTTTTTAGAACATAAAAAAGCCTTATTTGCCACAGCATTTTTTATACTTTTTACCGCTCCCACATGGGCAGGGTTCATTGCGTCCCACTTTCTTTTCGGCAGTCTTTGTTTTTAGTGGATTTAACAATATTTCTAAGTTTGTAATATCCTCAGATTTATCTGGTTCCAATTCAATTGTATATTCCCAACCGTTTTCTTCAAATACTGATTCTAATTCAGTCACCCTTTCTTCTGTTTGTACATTTACAACAGCGGGATTCTTTTTAGTGCCCAATTTCCCTGTCTTTTTACCATCAAATATTTTTTTCATATTTCTCCATTCCTGCGTTTAAATTCCTTGTTCAGCCTCTCTATGATGTTAGTAGTCCGTAGAGATATCCATTCTTCTTCAGGAAAGCTGAAAAAGGTCAAACAGGCATTGATAGATCTCTCAAGACAGGATACAGTTAAAGGAATAGTATCCTTCCATTTCCTTTTAAACTGCTCGAAAAACTCTATAGCCGTATTCTTTGACGAAGCATAGAAAATGGACCGCGAATCAGCCAGCCAAAAAGCGCGTAGCGGTTTTGAGGTCGTTATGTCCCGAGTTAAATTATGTAACGTGTTTTTGATAGGTTAATCAATTATTCTTAAAAGAGATTAAAGGCTTCTTTTTTCTTTCTGTTTTTCTTTATACTTCTTTTTCTTTCTTAATGCCATCGCTTTTTGACTAATATTTTCTATAGTTAAATCTTCATCCAAACCTTGTCGCCATTTTGTATAATCAAAAGGTTCTCTTTGAATTAGAGCAATAAATCGCTCTGTTTCAACATCACCAAGATATTCTGCAAGGACTTGGACCCCTTTTAATTTAATTTCTGTATCGGTAATCATGACAAGGTCTCCTTTATAAAACCGATTGGATCATTGATTTTAATATCGTTTAATAGTCTTGCCAGTTTCAGAATTTTATCATCGGTAGTCAGAAAATATTCACATTTTGTAATGATAGCACAAGCGATGTGTAATGAGTCAATCTTGTGAAATCCTTTTTCATTCAGTTCTTTCGCAGCTTCAATTACTTCTGAACTCTCTTCTATATCCTCTATGGCATATTCCTTCCATTTCTTTATTCGTACCTTTCTTTCTTGATAAGGGTTTCGGTTATTCTCATAATCAAGAATATATGACCACATCAACTGAAATGTTCCCGATCTGATTTCTTCTTGAATTTTTAATTTTGCCTCGGTTTCAAGCCGAATCCTGATTTGAGATTGATCGTCGAATGGTCGGTTGAAACAACAATTGCCTAAGTACAATTTCATTATTCATTCCATATTTCAGATTATTCTTTGCCGAACGCAGAGCTGATGGGTCGGGCAATGATAAGCGAAAGCCTATGAAAAAAGGTAAAACCATTTGCGAAGGCAGGCCTGATAAAAAGTGCCATCGCTTTGCCCGGTCCTCTCAAGCGTGATGTTAGCCAATAAAATCAATATGATTTTCAGAACACCATTTTCTAAGAGCTTTAGTTTGTTTGCTATCCTCAAATTTGTGCCATTGTTCTAAGAGGCCTTTTTGATCAAGTAGATCTTTGTACCTTGTATAAGCTCCCTTTCGTCGGAATATTTTGGCAACTTTATCATATTCATCAGGAAGATACTCAGTCACAAATTGGGATACAAGTTTCTTTTCTAACGTAGCGGTTTTCGGATCGGCTGGATTTGTTGTTATGTGCGCTCTTTATTGCCCATTGATCGATTCCATGATTTGCTTAAAACTCTCGACACCTGCTTCAAGGTTTTCGATGATCTCTTCAGCAAGCACATCCGGATCAGGGAGGTTGTCCAGGTCGGCCAGGCTTTTGTCTCTGATCCAGAAGATGTCCAGGCTCGTTTTGTCACGGGCGATGATGTCTTCATAGGTGAATTTGCGCCATCTGCCGTCAGGATTGTCTTCTGACCAGGTTTCCTTCCGCTTGTGCCGGTTTTCAGGCTTGTAGCAGGTTATGAAATCCTTCAGATCGTCATGGGTCATCTGATTTTTCTTTTTCGTAAAATGGATATTGGTCCTGAAGTCATAAAACCAGACGTCTTTTGTCCAGGGGTATTTGCTGGCAGGTTTGTTTTCGAAAAAAATTACGTTTGCCTTGACCCCCTGAGCATAAAATATGCCGGTGGGCAGCCTCAGGATGGTGTGCAGATCGGTATTTTGAAGAAGTTTCCGTCGAACCGTTTTACCAGCCCCGCCTTCAGACAGCACATTGTCCGGAACGACCACGGCGGCCTGACCGGTGGTTTTGAGCATGGTGCGGACGTGCTGGACAAAATTGAGCTGCTTGTTCGAAGTGGTGGCCCAGAAGTCCTGCCGATTGTATCTCAGATCTTCCTTTTCCTGTTTTCCCTCGCCATTGGTGATCGTGATGCTGCTTTTTTTCCCGAATGGTGGATTGGTCAGGACAGTTTAACACGATCATATTTAATATCACCACGATAAGAATATTGAGGAATCAAGTCAGGCTCAAGAACATTATTGGGACTAATCCATATATTCAAGAAAGCTCTGTTAGACTCTTTGTTATCTGTTGAATCTATTATCTGAATCACTTTAAGATTTTGGGGTTCTCCCTTAATTGTTGATTCAGAAAAATTAGGTCCCCAGTATCTTGTAGACTTTTTGGAAAGATATACCTTTGGAGAAAAAATAATGACCTCTTTTTTGCAATTAAATCCGTCTATATAAGCAGTGAATGAAGATTCCCTAATTTTCGAGAGTATATCAAATTGTGTTTTAGATGGTCGAAACCAGAAATATGGTTTGTCCATTGTAGATTCAGGGAGATATATTTTGCATGGAACCCCCTCTATTTGTTTCCCAGAGATATCGAGTGTAGCTTGAACAAAAAAAGCCTCTTTAAGCTCTGTGATTGAATCTGATTTTATCAAAGCAAATTTTTCTCCAATTAATATGTCGAATGTTAAGCTGAGGCTGGGCAACGATAAGCGAAAAACTTTATTAAAGGTAAAAACAGCCGCTTAAACACTGCTTTTCAAAAACGGCACGGCTTTGCCCAGTCCCTCTCAAGCGCCTGGTTCGCATTTCATATATAGTGTTTCAGGAGCAATATCTATTTCATCTCCCCAGATTATAGTTCCCAAGTCCTTACTGACAGTAAAATTTCTGAAAAAATTAATATCTTTGAATTTTTCAAATACTCCGCCTTTAGATAGATATTCAGAAAAATCTATAACCCCTCTCTTATTATCTTCAAATACAACCTCTAACCGATAATCATTTAACAATTTTGCAGTTATAACATCACAGAGCATGATAACCTCCTATTATTTCAATGGTTCAATCTTAAAAGGTGGTTGATTATTCTTTGCCAATTCCCAAACTTCCATGAGTTCTTTTTTGTGTAATACTGCCCATTCTATAACCAAACCAAGAGATCTTGGAGAAATTTCCCCATCAAGAATTTTTAATGTTTGAATTTCTATTGATATCTTTTGACCTCCGTACCTTGCATGAAAATGTGGAGGGTTATGGTCATCATAATAAATAGCGATTATTATTCCAAAAAATCTGCTTATTTCCGGCATTATTTTTTCCCTTATCTCTATTACCTTTTATAATATTATAACAACTTGTGTATATTTTTCAATTATGCGAACGCAGCTAATCAGCCGCGCGGCTTTTGGCGTTGGCTGCAAAAGTTTTGTTATGCCTTGCCTTCAATTTCTGTGAACCAAAATTCACCGTGTTGTTCCCATAAAATTTCATGCTCTCTATGTATTTTTATATATATGTCTTTGCCCCCAATTGGGGTGGTCAGGCAAATGTCTTTAATTATTGTCCCTTGGGAAATATCGTAATCCCAACATTTTGCATTTTTACTTTTTGGGTTTACAAAGTTCTCCATGTCGTTCATGACGAGTGATACACCTCGGTCTGCATGGCCTGCTTCAATGTATTTTTCTAAAAGCTGCAAATCTTCATATACGTCTTTCATGAATATGTCTGTTGCGCCACGCTTGCAACCGGACGAGGCAATTGTTCTGTAACACTTCATTTCTACGGCTATTTTTGTTTCTCCTTCTGAAGATGTACCAGATAAGAGCAGGTCGATTTCTTTTGTTGACTCATTAAGGGGGACACCGGTTTCTAATTCAATTTTGGCTTCTTCATTATTGCGATAGGTTAAGAGTGGCAGGATCTGTTGAAGAATGTATGCATATTGTAATTGCATTGAAGCTTCTTTATTTATTTCGATAAGGCCATAGCCTACTTTACGAGTGAATATTGACCACGCAACAGAAATGGATTCTCTGAGTCTATTGTTGAAATTATTAGAACGGAAAACCTCGGGCATTATATTTCCTTATTTGAGAGGCATAACGTATGGATAATCAGCTGGTATAGAGCGCAACGGAATACCAGTCAGGTTGATCAATTCGTTAGCCATGCTCTTTCCCAATGCGGCAGCTATCTTAACACTGGGACAATGCACATCATGCGAAGTCGCTGCTATCCATGTCATTTAATGCGTTGCCACTCGCGTTCAATTTGCTCGAACTTGATACGCGCTGATTGCACTTTCTGTGGATCGGGATGCTCGCTATCCGCAAAGGGTGCTTGGGGTGCTAATTCTGCTAGATCTTCAAACAAACTCCTTATTTTTTGGACATGGAACTTTTTCTTGGCCGGGGCAACCTGTTCAAGCTCAAATAGTATGGTCCGCAATTCCGTATTTTTGAATTCCGCAGATAGCCCCACGCCATGAGCCTCGATCAGTCTTGTGCCATTATAAAGGTCACGATTAGTCATTTGACCTTGATAAAGGAATTTGTGGATTTCCTGCAAACGAAAGGTGATTTCCATATGAATCGTAGCGATACGCTGATCTTGATCAGAAGGTCCGAAGGTATCAGAAAACAATCCTAACCAACTGGCTACTCCAGAGCCCGCTGCAATTAGCGTTATGGCTGCCATAATCAGCCATTTTGTGTTGCTTTGTCCTCTATTTCTTGACGTCATCTTTTACTCCTTGATTATATCTTCCGATCTTTATTTGGCGATGCTCGATTGCCGTAGCCGTCGCTACAGGTTAACGCGCTGCTCAGCGGTGGCGCGGTTTTTGCGCCATCCCTTGCAACAGAATGTTGTGTGCCGGGCAAGGCCCGGCTGCTAATTGGTGATGCCTGGGATTGTGACACAGGTCCCGAGCAAAGTCCATACCCAGCCTGACGGAGGCGAAGGGTAGCCAAAGGCAAGGGTGCTACAGCAATGTACGCCTGAAGGAGGCCGGAGGCAAAAGCGTGGGTCGACATACAGGTATGCCCCGTACCGAAAGGTAGAGGGCAGGCAGATGAGGCGGGGGAATCCGGGACGAGTCCGCAACACAGGATAAAGTCCTCTATCCGTCAATGGTGAACCTCGTATATCTGACGATCGTGCGCTGAAAGTAGCCAGGGCTCACCCCGGGAGGCCCGCTGCATCTCGGTATGACAGCTGCGTGAGATTACCGGCATAAGGGAAAACCGGTTACCAAATTCCCCTGGCGTTGGTGGAAGATCGTGTCCTGACCGCCGGCGAGCCAAACTCCGTGAGGAGAGGAACACAAAATAGAAGGATGCGACGGCAGTTGAAATATCGAGCGAGCAAACCGTAAGGGGCGTCAATCGTGTAGCGGGAGTTAGCAGCCTGTCAGGGCATAGCTCGAAGAGCGAAGCCTGAAGGGCATATTAAGCCGGTGGAAACGAGCCGCGCGAATAGAAAAGTGCGGAAGACTCACCCCGGTGAAGGCCCGAACGGTGCCACCTGCCGAATGGCAGGGGTAAATGAGAGTGGTTAGCAGGAGGTACTTCTAATGAACCCATTGCAGCAGTGCGCTGACGAGTTCATTGCGTCGTGTCTATCTGAAAGCCCGACAGGTCAGATTCGGCTCATGGAGTCAATCCTTGAGCGGAACAACATGAGACGCGCGGTAAGCGTGTAGCATGCCCTGCTCGTTATGTTGATGATTGTGTCGCTGTATCAGAAACAGACGATAAGGGAGCCGAGTGATGATCACTTGGTTCTTTGTTCCCCTGGGTCTGATTCTGCCTGATCAGCCGAACCGCGTAGTACGGACCCGTACGTTGCGTGGTGTGGGAGGGGGGAGCTGTGAGGCTCCTCCCTATCCCGATGTGTGAATTTTGTATATTTTATTGGATGCCTGAAGATACTTTGTGCTCAATTCTGTTTCTTTCTTTGCTTGTTTTGAAAAGTCTTTTTTTACTTGCAGTACCCAATCTTTATTCATATTACTGAACATTCCGTCTATAAATTTGGAGTATAAATCTATAATATACCTACAATGACAATCCATGATATTTTCAATAAATTCATCTATGTACGAATGAAGATTTTTGGTATTTATATTAATTGATGCCTTAGATAACGTTTCTTCAACTATTTCAGAAAATAACTTAATGTCCGATAAATATAGATCCCAAATTGCACCGTTTAAAGAACCTGAAGGGTATTCAAAGCCACGCGATGCCTCATTATTAATAGCTTCGTCATATTGTTTACTTAGTACGTGTCTACAGTATAATTCGTATCGTGATTCGATTATCTCTTTAGTTGCTTGTAATAGCTCTTCTTTTTCCTTACGAGTTAAAGGCCTTGTGCTTTTTTGATGTAGATAGATTGGAACCATGATAATCAGCATGAGAATCAATATTTTTACTACCCATACTGACCATTCATATTTCAAAACACTGAGGAGTATTTTTTCAATTATACCAGGAGGTGGCAATAAATATAGAAGCAATGCTGCTCCAATTACCTGCCATATCGGAATTGTTAAAGATGTATTCAAATTCTTGCTGTTCATCAATATTTTAGTTCTGATCACATAACGTGCTGATAACCGGACTGGCAAGCTTTTCAGCTAGGTCCGGTTGATTAGCTGGTTAAAAGCATTATTGCAACATTCTCTTTAAAGCTGGCGATGTATCAAATATATGTACACCTCCATCGAGATCTTTTGATAATTTCACATGTCCTTTGGATTCAAGTAAATCCAGAATATGCTCAATAAGCTTGAGTGGTTGTCCGAGCCTATCAGCGATTTCGTGGTTATCCCTGAGGCTCTGATTAACTATCGAAACAATCACGTCGTGTATTATTTGCTGATAGTCTTTGATATATGCAGATGCATATTTATCAAACCCAAAAAGTGTAATTTCATATTCATAAGGACCCTTATCAAGCGTCCGATGGAGTCTGATATAACCATATTGGTCAAGCATTTCCAATGAATCAGAAAGTTCACCTTCAGGGATATTATTTTTCCTATTTTTTAGAAAAAGATCCTTCGGGTTCACTATATATTTATATTTCTTGAGCTCTGACTCACACGATTCCTTTAAAACCAAATTGTCTAGTCTTGTTAAGCCTGATATTTCTGAAAGAACTGATTTTGTATAAGCCGGAGGCTGGCCTAGAGGCGGTTTTTCTCTATGTCCAAATATTGAAGCGACTATTCTGTCAAGGTTTTCTTGGTAGCTTGCAGTATCAGAAATACGTTCCCATAGTGTAGATTTGAGGCTTTCAGGAACTGAACAATTATCGATCACAACCGGGATGATTTTTGTTCCCATACTAATTTTTTTCATCATCCCAGCATTAAGTTCTTCCTTTACCCAAGGCTTATTGACACTATGATTAGAAAGGACAATTATTATAGCTTCAGCATTTTTTAAGCCTTCTTCAAAAATTTTATCAATGAGGCTATCGCCTGGGAGCATCTCCCATTTATCAAGCCACACATCTATACCATTATTGCGGAGTTTTTCTGCGAAATCGAGGACAAACCTATTTTTATCTTCCTTGGCATGGCTGAGAAAAACTTTTGGATTCATATGATCTCTCTACATTTTTTTACTTTTAACAAGTAATTGTATAATTTTCCGTTTAAATACCACAAATAAAAAATGTTGACAACAAAAATGTAATTTTGTATGGTTTTATCTAACCGTTTAACATGCAATAAATAGAGATAGGCGTATACGGATAAACACAATGAGGAAGATTCCCGCCACCCTAATTGTACAGTTTTACGCTTTATTGGTCAAAAACAAAATACCCCAAAAATTTCATAACCATTATTTAAAATGGTTACGATACTATTTGGATTTCTGTCAAAGATACCGGTTTACTGAATCAAACTCCCAGAATCTGCCCAATTTTATCCAGAAATTAAAAGAAAAGAGGCAAACCGACGCACAGCAAAAACAAGCCAATGAAGCAATCCATATTTATTACGAATTAATCAGATCAAAACCCAGTAATAATACAAGTGAACTGCCCAAACATCCACCAAAAACAGAAGGTGTTAGCGAAGCACAAAATTCGTATCGGGCAGCCCCTTTGCAATCAAAATTACAGATTGACACCAGCAAGCGTGATTTAGCGCAAAACAAAGCTGCTCAAACGGGGGTAAAGGGAAATTGGCAATCAGCTTTCAGACAGTTATCCAATGAAATAAAAGTCAGGCACTATTCACCTAAGACCCTTAAATCGTACTCCACCTGGGTTCGGAAAATTCAATATTTTAGTAAAAGCAAAGATCCGGAGCTATTATCAACTACGGATGTAAAGGATTTTTTAACCTTTTTAGCCGTAAAGCGGAAAGTATCGGCATCATCTCAAAACCAGGCCTTTAATGCTTTGCTATTTTTTTTCAGGCATGTCCTTAACCGGGAATTCGGCAAAATTGACGGTGTGGTACGAGCCAAAAGAAAACGATATATTCCTGTTGTACTCTCACGTGAAGAGATTGATGCGATTGCAGAAAACCTTAAATATCCTTATGATTTGGTGGTTAAGCTGTTGTATGGCTGCGGACTTCGTTTATTCGAGTGCCTGAACCTGCGCATACAGAGTTTTAATTTTGACTTCGGCATATTGACGATTCACGATGGTAAAGGAAAAAAAGACCGCACTGTACCGCTGCCCAAAATCATTATGCCGGAGCTTAAAGAGCATCTGGAAAAGGTCAAAGTGCTGCATGATAAAGACCTTGATGAAGGGTATGCCGGCGCATTTATGTTTGATTTGATAGAAAAAAAGTATAAAAACTGTGCCAGGGAGTTTGTCTGGCAGTGGTTTTTCCCAGCCAAAATATTAACTTTTGTTCCTGAAACCAGCGAATATCGGCGCTACCATCTTCATGAACGCCATGTCCAAAAAGCAATTAAAAGAGCTGTCAGAAAGGCTAAAATCTGCAAGCGTGCTACGGCCCATACGTTTCGCCACAGTTTTGCAAGTCATTTATTACAGGCTAATTATGACATTCGTACCATTCAAGAACTATTAGGACATAGCGATGTGCGAACTACAATGATTTATACACATACGATTAAGAGCCAAACTAAAAAGGAAGCTAAAAGTCCGCTGGATTTTTGATATATATGCACATCCTTTCATATCCTAATTATCCGACCTTGCAAAGCCGTTTGCTGTAACGAATTGCGGGACGTAATTGACCCCAGTTAAATAAAAAGCAAACATGATTTCACGGGGCTGGCTAGGTTGAATAAGTGTATAACGGTATGAGCAAATAGCTGATTGGCAGGAGGTGGTATGCCGAGACAGGCCAGGCTTGATGCGCATGGGACAGGTTGCTCATGAGACCGAGACGGTTATATGTGCCTGGGCCATTAAGGGACTTCCAATGGGTAGTCGTCGCGGTTGTATCTCACAGGTCAGGCTGCAGATAGCGTATCAATTGGTACAGGATTATGGAATCCCATTGGCAGAAGTAGCCCGACATCTCGGAATTTCTACGTCTGCCATTTCCAAGGCAATTACAAGGAGAACGAAAGAGTACGTCAAGCCAGTCACTTACGTCTAGAAACACACAGAATAACGAAATAGGATTAAAGGATTAAAAGTGCAGGGGCAG
>JAGGRV010000185.1 GCA_021159445.1 Deltaproteobacteria bacterium
GATGCCAATGTGGGAATTAATGATAAATTCAAGACGCGCAAGCCCGACTCCTTCGTTAGGGATCTGTCCTTGGGTAAATGCCTGTTCCGGGATGCCGACATTCATCATGATGTGTGTCTTGGTCTTGGGCACCTCACTGAAATCAATGCGCTCGACTTCAAAATCCAGGAGACCTTTGTAGATCTGTCCCTCTTCACCCTCTGCGCAGGAGACAGTGACCTCCTGACCTGCAGACAACTTATCAGTGCCGTCCTCAGTGCCCACAATGCAAGTGATGCCTAGTTCTCTCGACACTATGGCTGCATGGCATGTGCGTCCGCCCCGGTTAGTGACAATGGCAGAAGCGATCTTCATGATGGGCTCCCAGTCCGGGTCTGTCATGTCGGTCACCAGCACCTCACCCTCCTTGAATTCAAGGATCTTGCCGGCGTCCTCGATAATATTGACCTTGCCCTGGCTTATCTTGGCACCAACGGCCTTTCCGGTGGCAAGAACGTCTCCGGTCTCCTTAAGGCGATAGGTCTCCATGAAGTTTTTGTCTTTCTGGGAATGGACCGTCTCCGGTCTGGCCTGAAGGATGAAGAGCCCACCCGAACCGACCTTATCTCCGTCACCGTCCTTGGCCCACTCGATGTCCATGGCCTTGCCGTAGTGATCCTCTATGATACATGACCATTTGGCCAAGGTAACCAGTTCATCATCTGAGAGGATAAAATGGCTACGCTCTTCATCTGAAGTGGTTACGTTTTTCACCGGCTTATTGGGATCACTGGTATAGATCATCTTTTTCTGTTTGAGCCCAAGTCTTTTGCTGACCACCGGGCTATAACCTTCTTTCATGGTAGGCTTGAACACATAAAATTCATCAGGGTTTACTGCGCCCTGGACTACATTTTCACCCAGGCCCCAGGCCCCGGTAATGTAGACCACATCCTTAAAGCCGCTCTCGGTGTCTATAGTAAATATGACTCCGGCGCTGGAGCTATCACTGCGAATCATTTTCTGGACGACTATTGAGAGATAGACATCGAAATGGCCGAACCCCTTGTCCTGGCGATAGGAAATGGCGCGGTTGGTAAACAGGCTAGCAAAGCAGCGGTGGCAGGCATCCAGGAGTTGCTCCGGCCCTCTGATATTGAGATAGGTCTCCTGTTGCCCGGCAAAGGATGCGTCAGGGAGGTCTTCGGCAGTGGCTGACGACCTTACGGCAACATCGACATCCTTGCCGTAAATCCTTCCCATCATGGTATATGAGTCTTTGATAGCCTTCTCCAGGTCCTCAGGGAATTTGCCATTTAGAATTATGTTCCTGACCTTTTCCCCTCTTTTGCCGAGATCGGCAATATCGTGGGTATCCAATCCATCGAGAGCATCCCTTATGGCCTGCTCGATACCAGCCTTTTTCAGGAGATGTTTGTATGCATCAGCCGTGATGGCAAAGCCATTCGGCACCATCACACCCTTTTCAGTGAGGTGCTGATACATCTCGCCGAGAGATGCATTTTTCCCGCCTACCAAAGGTACGTCTTTGATCCCAATTTCGTTGAACCAGAGAATAAATGGCGTATCATTCATAACTAGTGCTCCTTGCTTTTAACGTCGGTTTTGACTCTGCCTGTCCATTCTGTCGGTCGGCACAAGCGGTGTTTTTCACAAGAGATTAATCCTTCCTGTCGCCGAGTAAAATAGTATGGCAAAAAACGTCATGTAATAATATCTGCCAACATAATAGGCTGTTTGTCAACCCTTAAGTAAAATTTTGTCTGATAAGTCGTCTGCAAAAGGCCCTGATAAGCGCTTTGGCTGCTCATTATTACTAATATACTGCACCTGCGCCGAATTACCAAACGGGTAGCACTGTTTTTCGTTTCGGCCAACAGGCCCTTACAATAGCAATTTGCTGAAAAATGTCGAACTTTGCAGATTTTTTTTGCTTTCACACTGTTTAAGGTCTAAACTCTATTATACTTTAAAAATTTCGAATTATGGTTAATCCTAAATTGAGCGATTAGCCGTTAGGAACGGGAGATAAATAAGTTGAACAAAAATTAATAGGATTTTTTGTTGTATTCAAGGCGCGAGGAGCGAGCATAACGGGTTATGTGATCGACGAGCAACGAAGAAGACGGCAAAAAAGACATTAATTTGTTCAAGTTATTTATTGTACGTTCCTTAGGGGGAACAGCATCATGGGAAAATTTGGCAAAATACTTGTGACGTTTTTAGCGTTTATTGGTGTAGTGCTCGTTGGGCTGTCGCTTTTTGTACATTTCTATCTGACTGAAGACCGTGTAAAGGCCCTGGTAATTCCCCAGGCGGAAAAGGCCCTGGGCAGAACTGTCCAGATAGGTGGAATCGACGTTGGCCTTTTCAGTGGCATCACTGTGAAAGACTTTACAGTGAAAGAAACGGACGGTCATACTGATTTTATTAGTACAAAAGAATTTGTGCTGCGCTATGACTTCTTACCACTACTCCAGAAAAAGATAGTGGTGAGCAAAGTACGCCTTGATGCCCCGTACGTACGGGTATCTCGCGACAAGGATGGGCTTTTTAATTTCGAGACGCTGGCAGTGTTAGCCGAGGCTGAGCTTGAAAAACCTGTGCCCGAAGACACCGGAAAGCCTGCATCAGCCGCCCTTCCCCTGGCCCTCACCGTGAATGAGGTGACTGTTGATAATGCGCAATTCGTTGTCCGCGATGCGCTCAAGGAAATTCCCGATACAGACGTAAAGGCCGACCTCAAGGTCTCTTTAGATCTCGGCCGTGATCCGGCATCGCTGCGATATCGAGGAGAGCTGCGTTTTGACGCAGATGCCGAATATGGAGAACTCAGGCCCCATGTTTTTGGAAAGAGCGATTTTGATCAGGACCGGCTGGGCTACACAGTGGACGTCAGCCTGAAAAAGGAGCAGATCCGTCTCAGCGGAGAGGTAAAGAATTATGCAAAGGTGCCTGATATCCGGTTAGATGTGATAAGCGATACCATTAACATCGACCATCTCCTAGCCCTTGCAGCAGGTCTGCCTGCGGCATCTCAAAATGGGGGAAAAGGGACTTCTAAAGACGTAAAAACAACTTCCCCCGCTGCCCCTGGAGCAGCGTTGCCTCCTGGTCTCAAGGCTGCAGGAGAGATCAAGATTGGTCAGACCCTGTATAAAGGGCTTGTAGTGAAGGACTTCTTGCTACAATACGCCCTTGATAAAGGCGTATTAACTGTGAAAGATCTCTCCAGCAAGGTGGCTGATGGACAGATACGCAGCAAAATAAAAGCGGATCTTAATAAGCCCGGCCTGGCATACGATGGACAGTTGGATGTGGAATCCGTTAATGTACAGGGGTTGCTGGCATCTCTGGCACCAGGGGTCAAGGACATGATCTCCGGTGCATTGCAGTCCCATTTAACCTTTTCCGGAGCCGGTACTGAATGGCCCAAGCTCGGCGATGCCCTGATTGTTGACGGCACATACGGCCTTCATGACGGGCGGGTTAGTAATACTCCTGTTACGTTGGCAGTAGCCAAACTCCTTGGGCTTGATGAACTTAACAACATGTCCTTTGAAGACCTCGATGGTTCACTCCATATTATCAAGGGACAGGTGGCTCTTAAGACCCGGATGACCGGCAAGGATGTCAATGCTCAAGCCAAAGGGACCGTTGGCCTTGACGGCAAGCTGAATCTACCGGTCAGCCTGCGTTTTTCTCCGGAGTTGAGTGAAAAGCTTAGAAAGCGTGCTTCAGTGGCCAAATACCTTATGGATGAAACGGGTGAGGCAGAGATCCGCCTCAAACTTGCAGGCACTGTGACACGTCCGTACCCCACCCTGGATACAGCAGGTGTGCAGGAACAGGTAAAAGAGACCGTTCGCAAAAAGGCCATAGAAGAACTAGGAAAGGCCCTTTCAGGGGAAAAGAAGGACAAGGAAGGGAATAATGATTCCAAACCGGATGCTGCAGATGAATTAATAAAGAGCATCTTTGGACAATGAAACTCCCTGCTGGTAATAGGAAATCGCTTCAGGGATTAGGGAAATACCTTGTCTTTTTTACTCGGCTGACAATTCCCGATAATTGAGATCGTAAATTGTCCCCCTCTTTGTGTCACTAGTTGAGCTGGCACTGGTTTTTCACGACACTTTGAGAATTTCTTGACCTGCGGTTTCCAATAGTGCTATACAAATTAGTGAGTGCTGTTTCAGTCCAAATCGCAAAAAGCGATTTCCTATGAGCTGAGATGAAAAAATAATGACATCAACTAATTTTCATGCACAGGGAGGGGGGCCGATGTCTAAGTACTTTTTTTTCACACTGTTAATATTATCATTATGGTCAGCCGTTGGGTTCTCACAGGTAATGCCTTGCCCTGATGGGCACAATAACTATCCGTACGCTCCGGTAGCTGAACCTGTTTTGAGTGACCAGCCCTCATCAGCAAAACCGATTGGCGTGGGCCCGGTGGCCACTGGTGGCCAGCAATTGAGGCTCCATATCTCACTCTATGGCTTTTCAGCCCCGGTTGACATCTATTTCGGGCTTTACGCCCCGGTCTACTTCCCTTCCATACTGATCTTACAACCAGACGGAGGGTACGGGCCAGTGGAAACAGACTTCAACCCTTGGAAAAGCGCTGTAACAGGGGCTGTTGACCAATGCCTGTTAGAGATAAATTCTTTGCTTCCTGGCAGATACACCTTTTACCTCCTTGCAACTGCGCCGCCTGGTGCATTCAGCTTTTATTATTTCTGGTCGACCTCGGTGGAAATCTCCGAATCCGGCCTTGTCTGGACTGGTTGTCCTGAACATGGAATTCTGCACGGGACCCTGTACGTACATATAGACGAAGGGAGTGTA
This sequence comes from Deltaproteobacteria bacterium, assembly GCA_021159445.1. Classification (GTDB taxonomy): domain Bacteria; phylum Desulfobacterota; class Dissulfuribacteria; order Dissulfuribacterales; family UBA3076; genus UBA3076. The sequence goes on from JAGGRV010000185.1 coordinate 4,852, forward strand.
GCGTCATATTCTACTGTCCATACAGCTGAGATAGGTATGCCTTTCCATGTAGACTGTGACAACCCAATTGAACCAGGAAAATATAATATCATAGGTGAGGGAGGCGGCTCTGCCAAAAAGACCGGAACATTGTTATTCCCGTGCCCGATCACAGTGGATGGCATGTTATATGTCAAAAATTTGCGCGGTACTTTTTCAGTGGATCAACAAAGAAATGGAAATTTTTATTTCCTTTACGATATAAATGATCCTGATACTCGGACCAATTGCGTTGGGATGACATTTACTGGAACCGATGATGAATGGTGGGAAACGGATCTTATGCTACCCGCCCAAAATGGGGCACAAACTAGTACCGGAATCCTATCCTACAGGCTCTGGCTTGGGGCCACTGATTGAGGATGAAGAATGCCGGTGAACTGGCCTGAGTTTTCTACTTATTAAGAACAACCCCACAGCAAGCTGCGGGGTTGTTTTAGATCAATTCTCAAATCATGGAACCAAAAAAATAGGTGGCCCAGAGATAGTAATGGCTGAAGTCTGTTTCTCCGGTTGGCGTAATGGCTATATAGAGATTATACAAACCGGACGGCAAGTCTGACAGTGGGATATCTCCCCACAGCGATTCATCAATATCAGTAAACGTTACATTCGTCTTCCATGGGGGAAGAACAGTGGATAGCGGCTGGGGGATGTTGCAGTCATCAACAAAATAAAACGTCCCCGAAGCTATGGCATCTGACTGTAAAGCAAGATAGATATCCACGCCTCCTGAAAATGGGGGAAGCCCTACCTGAAGACTCAAATTTCCAGAAGACAGGTCACCGATAGCAAAAGGCCGACAATTCGCAGGGTCAGGCTGTTTCACCGGGCTCTCCACCGGCGAATAGCTCCAGGCCTCCTGGCTGGCCGGAACGCCCAAGGCAAAAACGGGAATCCCCAGGGCGCCAAAGCTCGCTTCCACAAAAATATCGCTATTCATCACCACCGGACAGGCGCCACTGCCTGAACAATCACCTGACCATTCAATGAAAGATGAGGTGTAATCCACACCATCGATGGGAGTGGCGGTTAAAGCGACAGCCGTGCCCGGAGCAAAGCCAACCGTGCAGACTTCATCTCCAATGAGCACATCATGCGTGCAGTCAATACCTGGCGGCGAGCTGACCACCGCTCCTGATCCATGGATGGTCACCGTCAGGGTATATCCTGGAATCCACGGAGCATCAAAATAGAGCCCGTTAGCACCGAAATACGAGAACACAACGCCGCCGCCCGAGGCGCTGACTCCCGGAGAATAGACGATTCTGGGGGCTGTCTCTTCAGGCCAGGGCTGGATATCCTCGTCACTGAATACCACAGCGCCCCTCCAGGAAGGATCTCCTGTAGAGGCATACATCCATATTGCCTGCCGCACAGGGTCGGCAGCCGGATCATCCTTGATATAGACCATATTTACGTAAGAATTTGGGTGATCCTTATAAAACTTGACGTCAGCGATGTATTCATCAATGCCATCCTCTGCATCTATCGGGCTATCCTGTATGGTCCAGGTTACCCCAGCATCCGGGCTGTAGGAATTCATCAGGTCAATTTCGTGCCCACCCCGGTCCCGATTATATAAAATCCAGACGCCGGAATCATCTACATTCGCGGCGGCCACCCGGGGATCGTAGTTGGCGTATGCATTATTGGTCATTTGTCTCGATTGATCCCAGGCGCCACCGCCCGATGGGAAGCGCAAATACTGGAGTTCTTCAGGTGTACCAAATTGTTCCGTTCCGAAGGCCCAGTAAAGATGGTTACTGACCCCGGGACCATAGGCAAGGCTTTGGGTAAGGGAGCCGGCATATCCCGCTGGCCAGTTGATATGGTCTGTCCAGGTAATGCCATGGTCATCGGAAAAACGAATGATTTGACTCGTAAGGGCTCCAGCTCCGGTTCTCCAGCCGGCATAGAGACGGCCACTGTCAAGGTCAAGGGTAACCGAAAAGCTGCCTTCCGGAACTGCCGCAGCGCTCACCTGGGATGATCCCTTGGCGGTACCGGTTGATGAACACCTTGATCGATTAAGAGAACCAAGGCTGTCCACCCAGAAGATGTGCACCCGCCCGGCATTATAGATGACACGGATGCGGCTCAAATCCGTACGCGGCGTTGTCCCCATAAAGCCATCAGTGATAAATGTGGTGACTTCACTCCAACTGGTGCCGTGATCAGTGGAAGCATAAAGCCTGATGATGTCTTCGCCCGTGGCCTGAAAGGCAACGAACATCGTACCCGTATCAAGATCATAATCAACATCAAAGGTGTTGATCTGGCCGGGATAGATCTGGACATCACCTCCCCAGCCGAAGACTGAAGCAACAGACAGAAAAAGGGCCAACATAATGACGCATGCACTGATACCTAATTTTCTCATCATCCACCTCCTCAGCTACTACATTTTCTCCACCCCATAAAAATATTTGTAACCGTTCACGGGATTACAACGCCCGTTTTACCGCAACCCACCGAACTGTAAGTGTTTACAGGGTGCTGCAGATGCAAGGCGTACGGGTACGCAGACGTACTCCTTGTACTTCAAGTGCCCGGCAACAAAGCAGATGCGGTGCCCTGTGAACGCTTACAAATCTTTATTGTTCGCTGTACCCGTAGGAACCGTCACAAGCGCCGGTAAAGGTTACCACCCCGGTGGTCCCCGTACTGCTTTTGGTAAAAGAAATGGTTCCACTCGCAGGATAATTGGCACAGATGTTCTGGTCCAGCGTCACATTGCTTATGGCAACCGTATAGGGACCCGCGGTGCCGGGGGCAGACGTATTGATGACCCAAGCATCATTTGGCATCGTGGTTAACAGAACATTCAGATTAATCGGTCCTTGGCTGGTTTGCAGGTTGGTTATCACATTGGGGCTGCCGCCCTGGGGGATGACAATATCTACAAAACCGCTGTTGATCGTGTAAGCACCTAAGATAAAGTTGGAAAAGGTCAACCTGATGGTACCCGTCGTTTCGAGCAACTTTGACAAATTCAATTCATCCAGAGTTCCGGAAATTTGTATGGTACCGGACAACTGCTGGCCGCTGATGGAAAGATTGTTGATATTTATCTGACCGGAAACATTATTTTTATCTCCGGAAGAGGGAGTCAGAAGAAGGTTCCCCGAAATTTGGCCGTTTACAAAAGGAGCTCCATCTTTCATGACATTATTAAAGGTTCCCGAAAAATCAGCGCCGATGCCTTGATCGCCAAAAACTACATTTGATATCACTATCTGGGCGCTGCCACTCATGACGCTGCCGGAGGTCATGGTATAACCGGAACCGAAGTCTGCCGTGATGGTAATCGGGGTTCCTGACATAAGGCTGGTTAAGCTTATTTCGGCAGGATCGGTGGTAACCACGTTTTTATCCGAAAAAATTGTCGTAAGTTCCGTCAAACCGCCGGAAAATCCCGAGGTGATGCCGAAGATAAGGTCGATATTCTGCCTGATCTCCTGCTCCATCTCCTGGTCGGTGATGATGGAAGACCCGCCACCGATAACCAGCGACGAGACCCAAATGCGATAAACATCCAGGCGCCCTGCGGAAGTCATGATGAAATAAAAATTATAGGTACCGGCAGGAAGGAGTAATACAGGAAAGTCACCCAATAGCGCGGCAGAGAGCCCACCAGTGGTATTGGATTGCCACTTCACCAGTCCAGCAGAAGAAAACGGTTGCAGGCTGTTGTACCCGGTAAATAACCAAAACTCCGGCCCAAACACATCAGACTGTAACCCGATATACAGATCAGCCGGGCCTGCCAGGCCGCTGATCCCGGCACTTAAGGAGAGTGTCGCGCCACCGCTAGCGGCCGCTCCGAACCCAAAAGGATTTGCCTGGGCCGGATCGATGCTGGTTACCGGTGCAGCGGCAGGGCTGACCTGCAGTATCTCTGCACCGCTGGGCAACGGCATGGCGTTGCCGGACGGGAAATCGGAAATTTCATAGGCTGATGCACACACATTATCAAAACGGGCATGCAAACCGGTTCCCTTAGCCACCAGCCAGAGAGTGTCAATGATATCCGAACCAAGAGAGAAATTTCCGGCGAGCTTAAAATTGGTATCCTGCCCATTCACCCGGATAATAACCCCGTCGGCCACCATGCTGAGACCGATAGAAGAGACAGCCCCTGAAACCGGATGCGCCGCCAGGAAGACCCATTCCCCGGCCGTAATATCCCAAACCAGAAACCTTACATGGCCGGTCACCGGATAGTAGAGGACGGCAACCCCGTCGGTCGTATAATCTTGACTATCACCAACCACGGAAAAAAGCACATCATAGGAAGTAAAGAAATAAATCCCCACCGCATCATACTGATCCGAGCTGCTTAATATATGGACATCAACATCAACCGAAAAAAAGTCGGCCGGCGAGAAATCAACTCCGGCATGAGGCAATGAGTCTACAGCGATATTCTGAACATCGAGCATCTCGCTCGACAGAGTCCAGTCAGCGTGAGAACTTACAGTCCAATCGGCACCAGAAGTAAAATCCTCTGACAGCATTTCGCAGGCCCCATGGCAGGGTGGTGAGACGAAGAAACCGCTGACGGCAAGAAAAGAAAAGAGTAAGAGGGACAAGACCTCCAAGCGACGCGAAAGATGAAGAGATAACATATGCAACTCCTTTCCATTCTTGGCATTGCTGAAACCGTTCCGGTCTGGACCATGTTCGTCCGGAACCTGCCGTTTCCAGCTGAACGTTCTGAGCGATCAGCTTTCAGCTTCAGATAAGAATTCAGGCACACCCGTGGTTACGCTTATATTAATAATTATAACCCATTGTGCAGCAATAGCAAACAACGTTCCTGGACATGGATCAACAACTAATCACTCCCCCTTTGCCTCGTCTTCCATCTGTTCCGGCGCCCACGAATCATAGACGGCCGGCACCGGCACCGGAGTAATATCGCTAAACTGTGGACTGTTTATCAGATTTGCCGGGATGGGCACTCCAGTTTCCTCACTGTTATCACAGGGAAATATATGGGGCGGTGGATCCTTCAGGTAATATCCCATATTCAGGACGTCGATTACCTTCACCGGAAAAGGGAAAGGGTTCCATTCATCGGGAATAGCCACCGTGGAGCCCACGGGATCAAAACGGAAGTACTCTTCCACTTCGGCGGCGGTCATCCTGGAACCATGGATACAGACCCCCGCGCTTTCCTCAAGCAGAAACAGCAGATAATCCGTACAACCCGCTCCATTCTCCAGTCCATCATCCACCAAGTATATCTCCCGATCGGCAAAATCACCCGACCAGTTGTATTCCATCTGATAGGGGATATCCATTTGAAAATCACGCCTCACCTGATCAAAAATGTGGCCCTCCGCCGCCCGCAGTTTCTGCAATTCTTGCTCTTGAAGCCTTTTAGCCCAGCGGTTCTGGTATGCTTGAATATTTTTAATGCTTACAGGAACAACTAAGCTTGTACCGCTGGGGTAGACCGACTCAAATTCAGGCAAGCGCGTTACTCTCAGGTGGGGCTCACTGGCGGCAAACTCAAGGGCACTCGGCCGGCCAAGGCTATCCCTGCCAAGATAGATCACGGCATGGCGAAAATTTCCCGGGATCAACCGGTTTAAAAGGGTTTCATCCTCCGGAGTTGCTGGATCATCAGTTTTTTCTCCGAGAAAGATAAAGTCCCACCGTTGCAGCGGCAGACCAACAACGTTATGTGAGCCCTTAAACCCTGCAGGAAACAAATATGACTCATCCCGAAGATCGGCAAGCAGGTCATCCGGCAGGGGTTCAACTCTGAAATTCACCGAGGCGAGGTTGCTCAACCACGATTCCAATTTAGAGAGGTCCGAACCCGTCGCGGCCAGGAGAGCATACACCGTAAAGTCAGCATCGGCGTCACAGCTTTCAACAGGGGCGGCAAAGAGTATCTGCTCTTCGGATTGAGGGAGGCTCAACGATGTATGGAGGGGGGACAGGTCACGGGAAAATTCCGGACCCGGAGTCATGAACCACAGGGTACCGCTTGCATCCGTGACTGCCACATACAGATCCGCTTCCTGGGGCTGATTGCTTCCCGGCAATGCCGTAAGCTTTAACTGGATCATGTCGCCGGGCCTGAAACAGCCCTGATTCACCTGGAGGGCAAGTGACGGGGCATCAGAGGTGGCCAGCAACCAAAGGGTGGTCCAGACGTCCGCAATATCATGTACGGCCCGTTCATAATTCAGCTGACTAATCTGTCTCACCCCGGCGTAACCGTCCCCCATGGCATACGCGTCGATGATTGCCTGATAATACATGTTGGCCTGCCTGGCACTGTCGATCACCGTGTTGTAGATATCGGGCCTAAACCTGGTGCCGCGATCGTCAAAGGTCAACTCAGCCTGGTGCACGTATACATCTTTTTCATATGGAATGTGGATCCATGACTCTTCTTCAGCATACTCATCCGTATGTAGCGGCTGGCTTATATCGGCAAGGTAGTGGGACAGCAGGCCAAGCTTGTCCGCCGCCTCTGAAATATCCGGCGGTAACTGACGTAGGGCATCGAGAATCTCTTGAGCTAACGACTGAATCCTGACAGGAGCAGCCGTGTTGTCACCGGGCGCACGGTGGATGTTCCACTCATGATTCGGCCAATCCCGGAGAAACAAATCAGGTGACATTGACTCCCACAATATGCTGTCGAGATATGGCTCAAAAACTTCCTGAATATGCTCCGGAAGGTGTTCAAAAGCGGTACGGGTAATGTGGGTATGCATGGGCGTATACCATGCAGAGCAGGGATTCTGCGAGGAAGCAACAAAAAGGATGACAAGGAGGAAAATTACCTTACGGCATTGAGAAATTTTAGAGAAAGAGATCATGGGTTTTTACCACATCCGCTTTGAACATTCTGGAAACATAAGCCCTTATAATTTCTCAATAAGTCTGGGTAACAGTCACTGGATTCCCACCTTCGCGGGAATGACGATTGGGTGTGAGCGCCTGTCATTCCGGCGAAAGCTAGAGGGGGCTTCTAGCTGGCAGTCATGAACAAATGGGTGACACCAGAAAACAAGGAAAGCACGAAGCCGGCTATTTAAAAAAGAAACTGAGCCGTGGCATCAAAATCTTATTGGCCAGTGTCCTCCTCGTATTTTTTCCAGGTACTGTCGGGGTCGAACGTAGTCATTGCCGCCGCTTTGTTGCCCGTGTCCTTGCCAAGATCTTTTTCGTAGATCTCGTCTTCTTGGTTAACGATGAAGGTCATAATGCCCGATGCCCCGTACTTGGCGGGATAGGCAACGAGGGCAAACCCCAGGATCATTTTACCCTTAACTACATAGTCAAAGGCGCCACCGTTGGCGTGCTTTCCCTGCGCCTTAAGGATCTTGAAATAGTAGCCGTGATAAGGTTCGGGATTGTCCGTATCAAGACTGCCTGTGTAACTACACTCTGTGGCCTTCGCAATCAGGGGGCCAAAAGGACTTTCTTCTTCACCCTCCTTTGCTTCCCAGTAAAGACCGTCTTTTTTGCCCTTGGTGCTGGTTAACCGCTGGGCGAATTCAGGACAGCCGCAACTGCTGCGATCAATGGCCGCATATTCCCGCTGGGCATCTGTGTAGGCGTGCAAGACCTCAATGGTATGCAGCTCGTTTCTGCCAATCCGCCTGTTGAGAATTTCCTCCTTGCCTTCCTGTATGTCAAAGAACCAGGCATTTTCTTCCTGGACAATGGGAATGGGAAAAGCATAATCCCCGCTGCCGATATAAAGCACTGCCTTGACATCGCTTTCATACTTGAGACTGTTCTTTTCTTCATATACACTGAGGAAACGCTCCTTGCTTTTTTGATCAGCGACCCTGTCGCCGGAAAAGATGAGGTCTTCCGAGTCAGGGCCAAAGATAGCTATCAACTCGGCATCGTTATTGTCCTGCACCGCGGCGACCAAAGTCTTTACCGCCTCCTGTGGAGATATAAAAGCTTTCTGCTCCACAGCCGCCACAGCTGTTGAAAATCCGACGGTGTACAGTGCGACGATCACCATGAGAACTGTCAGCGTATAAGGATACGACCTCGCGGCCATTTCTTTACATGATTTATGTCGTAACATCATCTGTATTCCTCTCTGTGTGAAGATCGTTTTCCGTATGCGTTGATTCTGGTTATCGATTTCTGCGGCCGCGATCATGGCGGCCTGATGGGTTTCTGCCCGGAACATTCATGCGCGGGCCTTCCCGGCTGAAACGGCCACGTTTGCTTGATTTGCGCTCTTCTGCTCCATAACCTATGTTGCCGAAAATCTTGTCTCGCCTTATGTCAGGTTTCTTTTCTATCCGGACGGTGCTGCCGCCCCTTTCAACCCTTTCTTTCCTTACCCATTCTTGCCGCTTAATCCTTTCTGATGCCTTTTTGCCCTGATCAATTTTTACTCTCTGGTCTCTAACAATGCCGCCTCCGTGGCTGGCAGGGCGTTGCGGCCTGCTTCCGGGCTGGTATTTTCTGTTTTTTCCAACTGTCCCCTGACGCTCGGGGAAACCGCGGATATCACGCCTGAAGGTTCTCGATCTGCTGGAGGACTTGCCGTATTTACGGGCGGTGGGCTTATCACGATAGGCAACACCCCTTCTGTGCTTGGGAGAATGGTTCCAGCGACCAGGCCTTGGATGCCATCCGTGATGCCCGAAAAATCGTGGCCTTTTGTGTATGTTTATATAAATGGAGCGACGGTGCCAGTCAAAATAGCTCCAAGAGACCAGGGAAAAGCTGACAAAAGGGCCAGGCCAGAAGGAGATGCCGGCCCCGGCAATCACCGGGAAAGGACCCCAGTAATAAGGAGGATAAGCGGGATACCACCATGGGCCATAAACATAGAGGGGATTGTAATAGGGGACATAAACGACATCAGGGCTTGCCGGTTCTATAACGATGATTTTTTCTTTCGTGATGACCTTTTGCTTTGAGGTGGAGGTCAGGTTGCCCTGCTTATAGGCTTCGGTCCTGAGCTTTTGAATGACATCCATAACCTCGTCTTCCTGGGCCAGAAAAGCATTGCCCAGACTCGCGGTTTCGGTAATCTTCTCGCTCATCAACGCAAGAACCGACGGAAAATGACAGAGTGATTTTACGCTTGGATCCCAGTCCTTTTCCAGCAGTAAATCATCGAGACTGTCGCCCTTCAGCCGTTCATTTTTTTTGACCCAGCGATCGGCTTCAATCACTTCAAGAGGATATGTTGAAGCCATCAGGATCTGGGACAGGAGGGTGTCGGGATAGAGCGCGATGGGCGCCAGCATCTGGGCAAGCTGCTCAGGGGTGAAGTCCTTTGATGCTGCTTCCTCGCCGTTTTCCTGAGACTGACCCGGCATCGGCATTGCAAAAAAAAGGATGATGAACAGACCGGTCATCATTAGTTTGAAAATGCTTACAGCTTTCATGACACCTCCTCGGTAAACCAACGACATAGCGTGAATTTACAGGTAACCATATTATGAAAAGTATAAGCAAAAAAAATTCCACGTGCAAATAGTTTAATCTTTTTAGGGTTTGATTTCCCATAACGTGCTGCGTAACCGTTCACGGGTTCAGAGGTTCAGGATTCAACAGGGTGAACCCATTGGGTATTATTTCTAATTAACGTAATGCCCTGATTTTTCAAAGCTAAACGCTAATGGCTAACAGCTAATCGCTCTTTCTTTGAGGCAAAGGACACACCCATCCCAAAGGAGAAAGCAGGCGTTCTTTAAGCACGTACTGGTCATAGGCTGCAAATAGATCCGTCTTTTTCAGTTGTCCGATTACGATCTTCGGATCATTAGAGTTCACAACCGGAAGGAAAGAAATGTTATGCCTGGCAAAAAGGTGAAAGGCCGTTTCCATGTCGGTCTCTTCGTCCACTGTAACTATGTCCTTGACCATGACTAATTTCGCGGTGGTATCAGGTCTGCACAACTCCGGATGGGCAAAGTACTTTCTGCAATCCCTCAAGGTCAATACTCCTGATAGGCGATCCTGTGAATCAAGTACAAGAAAGTGAGGAAAAGGGCTTTGCTCCATGGCAGACGCTATCTCACTGAAGGGGGCATCTTTTCGCAAGACCTGCAAGTCCGTGCTCATATGTTCACCTACTCTCATACCCCTCAAGACATTGACCTCGTGACCTTTTACAATATTCACTCCCTTAAGAAGGAGCTTTGTCTCATATATTGAGTAGCCATGGAGCAGACGGACCACCGTAAGGCTTGCAATACATGATACCATCAGGGGCAATATCACCTGGTAACTATATGTAAGCTCAAAGATGGTGAGCACCGCTGTTATGGGAGCCAGAGTGGTTCCGCTAACCATGGCTCCCATGCCTATAAGGGCATAGTGAGCAGGGACAAGACCTGATTCCGGCCACAGTGACTGGGCTCCAAGGCCCACTAAAGACCCCAGTGCTGCTCCTATAAACAGGGATGGTGCAAATATTCCCCCACTCATTCCCGATCCTATGGAAAAGCCTGTAGCCACGATTTTGGCAACAAGCAGCGTTAGGGCAAATACCAAGGACACCTTGTCGGCAAGGGCGGCATTTATGCTTTCATACCCCACACCCAAAGCCCATGGACAGTAGAGGGCAATAATCCCTATCAGGAGTCCGCCAAGGGCAGGACCCAACCAGTCCGGCACCCCTATCCTCCTCAAAAACCTGGGCAAGGAAAAAATTGCTCCCATAAGCACCAGGCTTATGAGACCAGCGACAAGCCCCAGGAAAAAATAAAGGAGCAGCTCAGCCGGATGTGCCATAAAGAAATCGGGGATCTCAAATATCTGCGCCCCTTGCCAAAACGCCCTGGCAACCATCGTACCTGTGACAGCAGATATTACTATGTTGCTGAGAGAGGCGATTTCAAGGTCGAAAAGCAGCACCTCCACTGCAAACAGAGTTCCAGCCATAGGGGCCTGAAAGGTAGCAGCAATGCCTGCTGCAGCCCCACAGGCAACTGCGAGCCTCCTTGAATCCCGGCCCAAATTCAAAATCTGGGTAAGTGAAGAACCAATGGAAGACCCAATCTGGACCACAGGACCTTCCCGCCCGACCGAGGCCCCTGCTGAGATAAGCCCTGCCGTAACAAAGGTCTTTATCAGAGTAACACGATGCCTTATTCGGCCGCCCCTGAGAGCTAGGGCCTCCATTACTTCCGGCACACCGGGTCCTCTGACCTCGGGTGCCCAAAAAGTAATTATGGGTCCTATCAGCAGGCCCATACCGGCTGGGATAAGAATCTTCCACCACCAACCGGCATGTTGGAGCTGTTCTGTAAAGTTAGTGCCGGCAGGCCACAGAACCTCTTGACCATAGGATATCAGCCCCCTGAATATTACCACTCCCAGGCCGGCTAGCGCCCCAATGGCTAGCGCCAATAAGAGCGGACCTATATATTCCTTTAGAGTTTGTATGGATCTATTAAGCATTTACCACATAATAGCATATATGATTCCAGTAAAAAAAGTCTATTTTGAGCCGCCATCCTGAAATAGCTATATAAGTTTCGTATACGTAACTTATATATTACTAATATGTTTATATTATAGCTTTAGATCGACTCCGACTTTTTGCATGGTAAGGTTTTGAGATAAGCTTCCTTTTCAGGGTTGACTCCACGGCCACAGTGGGCATAGAATCGAATTAGTAGAGTTGGTCAAGGATCATTTTCAGGTCATTTGGCAACTTTTTCGTTACGAGAATCCTTTCGTTGTCATTAATGACACAGAGTAAACAATCTCTGGAGTGGAGATCGATCCCTCAATGGTATTTCATCTGGTGGCTTCCTTTTATGGATATTTGACACTGTAATTGGGCTTGTGCAGCCCTTATAGCCCGGTAGTAATAGTCTCTTGTGCCCATTCAAGGGCCGCCCTCACCCTTGGAGCCACCAGAGAAAGTGCCTCTTCATACGATACCCAGCGATACTCATCGTGTTCCGGTCTCCCAATATCCGGATTTACCGGAAGGCTCACACGAGACTCGCTGGTCTCCGCTATATAATAACGGGCCACCTTGCCACGGCCATAAGGTCCCGTCTCCCTGTAATCGTATCCCCAGCGAAAATTGAGGTCATTCAAGGTAGTCTCCTCCTCCACCTCCCTCTTGGCGGCTTCAACAGGAGACTCACCCGGTTCCACAATCCCTTTTGGAAAATCCCAATAACCAAAGGCCCTGAGCAATAAATATTTCAACCGAACACCATTCATCCTGACCAATATTACCCCTGCGGAAAGGATCTTTTTCTTTGTCACATTGCTCTCCACAAAATTCTTCATTCTTAATTCTTCATTCCTCATTACTCGGTCCCTATAAAAAACGGTCGAAAATCAGACTCATCCCGTTCAATTGCATGATTTATCTCTTTCAAGAGCCTTGACCTGTCCTGGGGCAGGTGGCCGTAAAGGTTGATGTAGTTCGTATAGTGATCACTGGTAAGGAAAGTTTTAGCTGTCAGGCCTTCGAGGAAGGTCCTTGTTTCCCTTAAAACGCCGTGAGGAGTCAGCATCTTAAAACGCCCTGCCAAGACATCATCCAAAATAGGTGTATTTATCTTTGGCACAAAGGTGCGCAACCGGACAAAGTCGGGGGCAATTTCATTGATCACCCTGGCAGTCTCTTTTGCATGCTCGTGTGTTCTTTCCCGGCCTCCTATCCCCAAAATAACATACAGGCTTAGTTCGATCCCTGCGGCCATCGACCACCTGCCCGCTTCGATCTGCTCCTGGGCATGGGTACCCTTACGAATATGTTCCAAGATGACATCATCACCTGATTCAAGGCCCACATGAATGCGTCCAAGGCCCGATTTGGCCAACTGTCTGAGCTTATCCGGTCCTTTTTTATGGATAAAATGAGAAGATCCATAAACCGTGATCCGCTCAAGACGGGGAAAGGTTATCCTGGCAAACTGACATACATCAGCCAAATTCTTTGTATTCATAGCTATTGTGTTTCCCGCAGGGAGAAACAGGGTGCGCACGTGAGGGCCATAGATCTCTTTTGCTTCCACCATGTCTTGCTTAATATCTGCTACCGGCCTGACGCGGTATTTAGGGCCATTCTTATAGACCATGCAAAAAGTGCATCGGTTATGAGGGCATCCGATAGTAGCTTGGATTAACAACGAGTCTGCTTCACTGGGGGGCCGGTATATGGGACCTTCATAGTGCATGGAGATGCCTCACCACAATAATAACTCAAATTAGGTTATCATAAAACACATATCGTTCGTTGCAAGGTGAAAACAGCCCTGAAAAACTTCCATCCTTGCACTAGAGCTGTCTTTTCCTGATTTCAACAAATGCTATTGCTTTTCAATTAAGTGTTGCGCCATCTGAACATACACTTTATTCTGTCTTTGTGGAGAACTTGCAATGCAAGGACAAACTGAAAACCCCAATTTTAGCTAGAAAGGATGGAAGCATGTTCGTGAGCGAAAAAGAGAAAACAGAATTTTCCAATTTTCTTGAAAGCTGGACAAATGACCAACACAATAATAAAAGCGCCTTTTTTAAGCTAAGAGACAATCTCATGGAAAAGGATGGTGCCATCCTGACCTTTAAGTCGCGCCCAGGTGTAAGTTATTCTTTCAGGGCAAGCTTAGACAAACACGGCGAGAGCAAACTTTTTGTTATGGCTGATATCATAGATGATGACCCTGAAGACCGTTGGCTTTCAGTATGTTTTTATGGGGATATGATAACAGATCCGGATGAAGTGGGAAATCTGATTCCAAAAGGTCTCCTTGGAGAAGACGGTTACTGCTTTGATATTTATGAATATGACGAATCCAAGGTTTCCTATGTTGAGCAAAGAATTGATGAGGCCTATGCGAAAACGTTGGCTTGTTAAGAAAGCATCCAATGCGGATACGGTTCTCTCCACTCTTTCTATCTAATAACGGACACAGCTCTCCCAATTTCCTATACGATACCGATTGATCCATCCTATGGGTAATCGCAAAAAATCAAAAAAGGCCGCACGGAAGTATTCTATCCCATCGAAACGCAGAAAATACACTCCGGAACATCTTCTTAAAAAGGCTTCTTTAGCCCATAGGGAAGGCCGACTTGCTGAAGCAGAAAAAGGCTATCTGGAAGTATTGAAAAACAAGCCTGATTGGGGAGCAGTACTGAATGCGCTTGGAACAGTATTCATGGATCAGGCCCAACTGGATAAGGCCCAGAGGGTCTTTGAGAAGGCAACAGAACTTAGACCTCCCTATTCCCCTGCATACTATAACCTGGCCAGGCTAATGCAGCTAAAGAACGATCACAAGGGTGCTATAAGTATTTACAGGGCCATGCTGGAAAAACAGCCTGGTTTTGGTCAAGCATGGAACAATCTGGGTACCGCATACAGGGAGACTGGAGACCTGGATGAAGCCCTATCCTGTTTTCGCAGGGCAGTGGAGTTCTCTCCCGACATGGCAGAGGCATGGAATAACCTCGGCGTAGCACAGGACGAGGTTAATATGATCCAAGACGCTGCAAAGTCGTATAGAAAGGCCATTGAGATACGGTCAGATTATGCATCCGCCCACTTCAATCTTGGGATTTATCTACAAAAGCTCGGGCTTTTCAAGGAGGCTGAGGATCATTACAAAAAGGTCCTTAAGACCAAACCGGACGATAAGTCGGCAAGGTTCATGCTCCAAAGCCTGGGGACACTGGAAACACCTGATGCCGCCCCTGCGGAATACGTGCGCAAAGTCTTTGATGGGTGTGCCGGGACTTTTGAAAAGACCCTGGTTGAAAATCTTGAATACAAGACCCCTGAACTACTTTTTGACCTTGTGCGCCCATATCTGACTAATGAAATGACAATTTTGGACCTTGGCTGTGGAACCGGTCTGGGCTCTCAATTCTATCGGCCGTTTGCAAAAAAACTAATAGGAGTCGACGTATCGTTAAAAATGCTCGAAAAGGCTGCGGAAAAGAAAATCTACGACCGGCTTGAGGCCTTTGACATACTTCAAGACTGGAAATTCCCTCAAAAATTTGACCTGATATACAGCTCTGACGTCTTTGTATATTTCGGAAATCTGGACACGGTCATCAGGTCCGCATCTTCTTATCTGGTTTCCAGCGGGATAATTGCCTTTTCAGTAGAGAGATTGGATAACCCCAGCATGGGGTACCGGCTCTTTCCCAACAGTCGCTATGCCCACTCGCAGACATATACTCAAGAGGCCCTAAGACGTCATGGATTACATCTGTTAGAGGAGGCCGAAGCAGATATCAGGAAGGAGTCAGGAGATCAGGTCAAGGGATTATTGTTCGTAGCAAAGAAATATTAGGCTGAGCGTCCTTGCCTGATCCATTCTCTCCAAAATAGACGACTGGAAAAGAAAAGGCCCATACCCACTGCCACATAGATTCCCCATAC
Source organism: Deltaproteobacteria bacterium (assembly GCA_021159445.1). Classification (GTDB taxonomy): domain Bacteria; phylum Desulfobacterota; class Dissulfuribacteria; order Dissulfuribacterales; family UBA3076; genus UBA3076. The sequence goes on from JAGGRV010000185.1 coordinate 20,273, forward strand.
CAGGACTCCGGGCAAAGGGCTGACCCTCAAAGACATCCCCAGAAAGACCATAAACAGTATCATCCCCCAGCTTTTAAGAGAGAGAAATCCTCCAAGGCACCTGTCCCCTTCCCTTCTTAGTATCCGGGAAATTACCCGTATTGCGGTCTTATCAAAAATCAACCGGCCTTTCAACACTCCGATGAAGGCAGCAACTATAAGCCACCGGGAATTTGTAGCTCCTGGTAAGCTCATCATGTTACCGGCTCCCCGCACAAACAAAAAAAGACCCACAATTGTCCACATAAGGCTCGCCAAAAGGACGTGTACCCTGGCAGAGGCCGCTGGCTTGCGGGCCTCAAGCCAGTTTAAGATTCTCCCATACCTGTAAGACATGACTCATTATAAACTAATTCATCCGGGCCTTTTATAAAACCTCAAGTTTTCCAAGAGGCCCTATATTCTATTATAACCGTTCTCGAGATTACAGCGCCAGTTTTACCGCAACCCACCGAACTGTAATCGTTTACAGGGTGCTGCAGATGCGAGGCGGAGGGTATGCAGACGTACTCCCTGTACTTCAAGTGCCCGACAACAAAGCAGATGCGGTGCCCTGTAAACGATTACATTCCACTTAATGGACATTTTTCACACCTTGGTTTTGTTTTTTTGCAGAAATTCTTACCAAGGATAACCCACAGGGCATGATATTCGTTATAGAGTTCTACATCGGCAGGCAGATGGTCCATGAAAAAGGAGCGAACTCCTTCATAATCGGCATTCTCGTCTATAAAATCGTGCCTCATGAGGGCCCTTACCGTATAGACATCCACTACAAAACTGGGAAGCTCTCCTGCATAAAGCAGAATACTGTCCGCAGTTTCCGGGCCTATGCCTTTAATATCAAGAAGCATTGGCCTTAATGTCTCAAGACCCTTTGAAAACATAGTATCTATACTACCCTCAAATTCATCCACTAGAAAGGCCACGAAATTTTGGAGCCTTTCGGCCTTTACATTGTAATACCCGGCTGGTCGGATAATTTGGGCAAGCGATTCCCTTGACAATTCGTAAATGGCCCTTGGCCTCAAAAGATCTTTATTCTTTAGATTGGAAATAGCCCTTCTTACGTTTTCCCAACTAGTATTCTGGGTAAGAATTGCACCTGCGCAGACCTCAAAGGGAGAGTCGCCTGGCCACCAATCCTGCGGTCCAAAGGCCGACAAGAGACGTTCATATATGGATATCAGCTGATCCCCGACAGGACCGGCATATCCAGTAGTTAGACTGCTAGAAACCAATTGTCAAAGGACCTTTAACTGCTTTCTGAAGTAAAAAACATATTTCATTAATCACTTCTTATAAGGAAAACATATATCCAGCAAGCGACAACTGAAGTAAGGGTCACTCCCAAAACAGCAATATCTTCGAGAATCACCTCTTGGCCCTCTTCTGGAAGAGAATAGATCAATGCCAAACATATAGCGACAGTGCCCACCAGTACCGCTAGGGTCCTGACAAACTTAAAAAAGATGAGTAAACACAGCACAAGAATGGTTGGCACTATCACGTATGGATTGCTGGCTAAACTTATTGGATCAAGGCTTGACATGTATGAGACAATGTTTTCAGTCTTCAGCTTTTCAAAAATTCCAGCCCAATCTATTTTCCAGTCCATTGGATAACCTCCTAACCAGGACAAACCGGAATAGTGTCTTCAAACTCAATTAGCTTGAAAATATTCTGTCATAAAAAGCACGAATACCATAATTACAGACCTCGTTAAGTGGTTTAGTGGTTGATTAGCTAAGTGGTTATTATTATTTGAATTTATATGGTTTGCATAGAAATTGGACACTTGATGTAATTGAAGCTCTAATATGCTGATTTAACATACTTATTTTCCGACTCAACGACTCAACGACTCAACTATTTGACGATCTCTGAATTAAGTGACTAATGTTATCATCGGCCTTTTCCGAACAAACAATAACTGGTAAGCTGTCTTTTTTCTCCCAGCTAGTGCCTGAACGGAAACCCCAAATTTTGTTTTTTCAGTTTAGGTCGGAGACCATTAACATACTAAAATTTTTTCCTTTTTTAATTTAAAATTCAAAATTAAGAATTCAAAATTGTGTCTGAACGGCCTTTTCGTTCAGACACTAGCCGGCCCAGGAGATGCTATTCTATAGTTGATATGCCTTATAGTCAGATCATTTCCTTAATGATAGCCATAGTTCTGGTAGCCGGAGCGCCGTCTGGTCCGGAACCAACTTTATCCCATGAAACCATACTCCTTCTGTGGCTGGTAAAGACCTTAGGCTGGACAGCCCTGGTGGTCTGGATCCTAAATCGGTCATATGCCGGCAAAGCACCATCCCCGGTTCTTGAGAGGCTTCAATGGGCCTCTTTGATCCCCTTGATAATTGACTTTTACCTGCTGGATATAAAGATCTATCTGGTATTCTTACCAGGTGTCTCTTTCATTCCGACATTAATTGAAATCGTAGGAATCAGCCTGTATATCTTATATTTCATTCTCCTCTGGACTTTATACTGGTGGGTGCTTAACAGAAAAGGCCTCTCTGAATTTCCCTTATGTGAAGATCTGGAATCCAGGCTAAGACTTATACTCCCTTTCCTGGCCCTCTATCTGGCACTGACCATATTAGGGGATCTTATACGAGCAATCCCCTCCGATGAATTTCAGGAACTGCTCAAGAAGCCATTTGGAGAATTAATATCTTCTTTCTTCTGTCTAATATTAATATTGGTCTTCATGCCGCCAATGGTGCGCATGATGTGGGGGTGCGTGCCTTTTCCCAAGGGACCGCCAAGGAGCCTGATCGAAAATTTCCTCAAACGCACCAATGTAAGTTTCAAAGAAATCCTCATATGGCCCCTGAGTGGAGACAAATCCTGCACGGCTGCTGTCCTGGGACTTGTTCCCGGATTTCGCTACATACTCTTCACCCCTTGCCTTGTGAAACACCTTCTCCCCCAGGAAATTGAAGCAGTCCTTTCTCATGAAGTGGCTCACCTACGCCACAGGCACTTGCTTTGGTATATATTTTTTTTGGGAACTTTCACTGTCATTTTATATCGTCTATTTGATCCCGTATGGACATGGCTGATATCCCGCCAGCTATTTCTTGAGATACTGACTCAGGTCCATTACTGGCCCAAGGCCCTTATTTCTTTCTTGACGATACTTCCATTGGGAATATTGCTTGTCCTGTATTTTCGTTTTCTCATGGGTTATTTCATGCGGAATTTTGAACGTCAAGCAGATCTCTCTGTGTTTGAAACACAAGGGCACCCATGGAATCTTATTAACGCCCTGGAAAAAGTCGCCATCTTGGCAGGAAATATTCGCAACCAGCCCAACTGGCATCACTTCAGTATTGCAGAGAGGGTGAATTTCCTGGATGAAGTTGCCCGGCGACCGGTGGTAAGGGACGAATATGAAAAAAAGCTGCTTCTTAACAAAGGATTATTCATTGGCATTGCAAGCTTGCTTATAATTATGCCAGGCCTCATGCCCATACAGTCATGGGAAGACTCGGCCAATAACAACTTAACTCAGCTATACATTGAACAACTCACGAGCAATGGAGAACAACGACCGGAATTGTATATCATTATGGGTCAGATCTTTGCCCAAAAAAAAGAATACGCCAAGGCTATAAAGGCTTATAAACATGCTCTGGATCTGGCACCTGATAATCCTGATATCTTGAACAACATCGCATGGACTTATGCTACTGCAGACGACCCTGAGTTTCAAAAACCGAAAGAGGCACTGATGTTCGCCTCAATGGCCGCCAATCTGAAGCCCGCAGGCTACATATTGGACACCCTTGCTGAGAGCTTCTTTATTAATGGATATGTGGAGAAGGCTATAGCAACAGAGGAAGAGGCCATGAAAAAAAATCCTTCAAAAGCAGACTACTATCGGGTACAACTACAGCGGTTTAAGAAAGCCCGAGGATTGACAATTGAAAATTGAAGGTTTGTAACTTCGGAGAATTTTTCCTGATACACTCCGACTTAGGAACGTACAATAAATAACTTGAACAAATTAATGTCTTTTTTACCGTCTTCTTCGTTGCTCGTCGATCACATAACCCGTTATGCTCGCTCCTCGCGC
>JAGGRV010000249.1 GCA_021159445.1 Deltaproteobacteria bacterium
AGACGTTAATTTGTTCAAGTTATTTATTGTACGTTCCTTAATCTCACAACGCTTCAATTCAACAGCATTGTTCTTTGTGAAAATGGGATGTGAACGGTTATGTTTTATCCGGGTTAGGGATTGGAGATTGAATCCGCTGAGAGTTGATATTTTTTCATTTTCATTCTAAGTGTCTTGCGGTCAATACCGAGCAATCGGGCAGCGCGGGTCTTATTCCCCTCTGTACGTTCAAGCACCTTTATAATGTGCAGACGTTCCATTTCCTCCAGGCAAAGCGGGTCCTTCATTGGCACACTTGATAGCACTGTATTTGAATAGGCAAGGTCCTGTGTGGTAATGATTTTGTTTCGTGCAAAGACCACCAGCCGCTCCACAGTATTTTCCAATTCTCTGACGTTGCCTGGCCAATGATATTCTGTGAGTGCCTTCATTGCCTTTGGAGAAAAGCCCTCAATCATTTTTCCCTCTCTCCTGCGAAACCTGTTCAGAAAATATTTCATCAGAAGCGGGATATCCTCCTTACGCTCCCGCAAAGGCGGCAAGTGTATGGAGACTACATTCAGTCTAAAAAACAGGTCTTCACGAAAGAGTCCCTGGGCGACGGCCTTTTCAAGATTCTGGTTTGTGGCTGATATTAGGCGAATATCGACATTGACGACCTTGTGATCACCCACCTTAGAGATGCGCTTTTCTTCCACGGCCTTGAGGAGCTTGGCCTGGATTTCCAGATTTATGTTGGATATTTCATCAAAGAATAGGGTTCCCCCCTGGGCCATTTCAAATTTTCCGTATTGGGTTTTGTCTGCGCCCGTAAAAGCCCCCTTGACATGACCAAAAAGTTCAGTTTCAAATATGGTGCTTACCAGAGAGCCGCAATCGACTGATATAAAAGGACCCGCTTGCCGCCGACTCATTTCGTGGATCTTGCAGGCCACAAGCCCCTTGCCTGTGCCACTTTCACCCTGAAGCAATACAGTGCTCTCTGTGGGGGCTACCATGGCCATCATCTCTTTGATCTTTTCAATGGCAGGACTATTACTGATGATTTGGGTGCCCCGTGTCTTCTGGTTGCAACTTTGCTTGAGATACCGGTTTTCGATGGTTAACTGACGGTTTCTCTTTGCCAGGTCAACCCGTTTAAGTAATTCATCCTGGGTAAAAGGCTTTGCAATAAAGTCGAATGCCCCAAGCTTGATGGCCTGAACAGCGGTTTCAATAGAGCCATTCTCTGAGATCATGACAACAATGGTCTCAGGTTCCAAATCCTTTATCTTGGCTAGGACAAGTAGCCCGTCCTCGCCTAGCATACTCATTTCGAGAAGGATAAGGTCAAATGACCGATTTCCAAGCAGAGAGAGCCCTTCATGACCACTTTTTGCCAGAATAACGCTGTGACCATGTTTGGTGAGGGCTTGACCGCAGGCATCCCGCATGAATGCGTCATCGTCAATCACCAGGATGTTGTAACTCGCCTCCACAAATCCCCTCGACTATTTATGCTGCATAGCGCTTCTTTATTTTTTCAAATTTTCCGCAGGTCATTTTTCCCTCAGGACATTTTCCGAGACGCACACACTTTGGTCCCGCTCCTTCAAAGACACTCGGGCAGACCTCACGCACAAGCATGAGCATCTGATCAGCCACGCCGCGTATTTCCCACTGCGCCCGAAGGCAGAGGCGTTCTTCAAAAAAATGAAGAAGTGCCCTGGCGTTCATCGTGACAAAAATCTTGGTCTCACATGCATTGGGAAGCACATAGCGGGCATCTTCGTTACTGGACTCCCCGCTATCGCCCAAGACCTCGTTTAGCTTCGCATACCGCCTGGCCAGGTAAGCCATAGTTTCCCGAAAATATTCTTCTGCATCGATCTCCGCGCTGTTTTCCTTTACCTTTTTACCCTTGAACTGCGGCGGAATCACATATTCAAACCCATCATGCCGTACATATCGCTGGCTCCGCTGAGAGTAGCTCGCCAGCCGGTGCCGAACAAGTTGGTGTGTCATGGCCCGTGATACGCCTTCAATATAGAACGTGAAGGAAGCATGCTCAACAGGACTCATATGTCCCATATCACGCAATACTCCAACGAACTTTTCCACCTGGCCCGGATCCTGGCTAAGAATCATTTTTGTGTCTTTAGCGTAACACAGCTTGGCGGCAGAAGCGATGACTTCTCCAGGTGCATCGGTATAACGGATCAAACGCGTTTTTGCTTTAGTCCTTTTCATACAGCTAAAACTCCTTTCTCCGCAAGGCCTTGGCAGCTGCCACCATGTTGAGCAAAGCGGCGTGCACCTCGGGCCAGCCGCGCGTCTTCAGCCCGCAGTCGGGATTGACCCATAACCATTCGGCCTGAAAGACGTTGAGGGCCTTGCGCAACAGTGCCTCTATTTCCTCGACGGGAGGTACTCGTGGACTGTGGATGTCATATATGCCAGGTCCGATCTCATTGGGGTATTGGAACCGGACAAAGGCATCCAGCAGCTCCATGTCTGAGCGCGAGGCCTCTATGGAGATGACATCCGCGTCAAGGGCCGCAATTGCCTCCATGATGTCGTTGAACTCCGAATAGCACATATGAGTGTGGATTTGCGTATCGTCCCGCACACCGGATGAGGCAAGACGGAACACGTCAATGGCCCATTCGAGATATTCCGGCCATTCATCCCTGCGCAGAGGCAAACCCTCTCGCAGAGCAGGTTCATCGATCTGGATGACGGGGATGCCGGCTGCTTCCAGGTCGGCGACCTCATCACGTATGGCCAGTGCGATCTGACACGCCGTCTCCCGACGCGGTTGGTCATCGCGGACGAAAGACCACTGGAGTATCGTGATCGGCCCGGTTAGTATGCCTTTCAGCGGCCGGGCCGTCAACGACTTGGCGTACTTGATCCAACGCACGGTCATCGGCCCAGAGCGCCTGACATCGCCATAAATCACCGGAGGCTTGATGCAACGCGTGCCATAGCTCTGGACCCATCCATTCTGCGTGAAGGCGATGCCCTCCAGTTGTTCCCCGAAATACTCCACCATATCATTCCTCTCAAACTCGCCATGAACGAGCACGTCCAGCCCGATTTCCTCCTGGAACCGGACAGCCTTTTCGATCTCCTCTTTGAGGAAAGCTTCATACCTTTCGGCGGACCAATTTCCTTTTTTGAAGGCTGCGCGTGCCTTCCTGACTTCCGCGGTTTGAGGGAACGAGCCGATGGTCGTGGTAGGCAGTGGCGGCAAATTCAGCCTGGCCCTTTGGATTTCCCGCCGGACACGGAACGGGCTCTTCCGCTTAAACATCTTTTCGTTCACATTGGCGACCCGTTCCTTGACTTGCGGATTATGAATCCGGCTGGACCGGCTCCGGCGTTCAGCTACGGCACGGCTTTCCGCAATCATCTCTGCAACCGCTTCACGTCCCTCGTTGACAGCGCGCGTGAGCATGGCTATCTCTTCAAGCTTCTGGCGAGCAAAGGACATCCATCCTTTCAGTTCTTCGTCCAGTGTATCTTCGAGTTCCAGGTCGATCGGGCAGTGGAGAAGCGAACAGGAAGGCCCAATAAGGATGCGGTCAGGGCCAAGCTTGTCTACCGCTTTTTCAATCAGTTCCAGTGTCTGGTCCAGATTGGTCCGCCAGATATTGCGGCCGTCGATCACGCCAAGCGAGAGCATCGGGTTTTCTGAAATCTGATCCACAGCCCGGTCCAGTTGCTGCGGTGCGCGAACAAAGTCCAGGTGAAGTGCCGCCACTGGCAGCCGCAGCGCTGCCCCAAGGTTTTCCCGCAGATCTCCGAAGTAAGTCGCGAGGCAGATTTTGAGCTTGTCCGTGACCCCATTCAGACGGCCATACGCCGTATCAAAGGCTGCTAATGCATCCTGCTGCAGGTCAAGGGCAAGTATAGGCTCGTCCATCTGGACCCACTGCGCGCCGGAGTCCATAAGCCTGTAAAGGACATCCTCGTAAACGGGCAGTAAACCGTCAAGCAGGGTGAGGGGATCCAGCTTATCTTCATGGCTCTTGCCGAGGAGCAGGAACGAAACCGGTCCCAGCAGCACCGGACGCGTCCGGATGCCAAGTGCCAGGGCCTCTTTGAACTCGTCTATGGATTTGGTCGAAGCGAGCCGGAATATCTGTCCGGCTTCGAACTCGGGAACAATAAAGTGGTAGTTGCTATCGAACCATTTCGTCATTTCCATTGCGGGGACTTTATCTGATCCACGGGCCATCGCGAAATAGGTGGCCAGATTGACGGCTCCGCCCTGATACCCGAAGCGTCCTGGGACCGCTCCTACCATGGCCGCTGTGTCAAGCACGTGGTCATATAGTGAAAAGTCATTCGAAGGAATGTGCTCGATTCCGATATCCTGCTGGAGCCTCCAGTGCTCTCTGCGTAATGCTCTTGCGGTAGACTCCAGTTCCCCAGGGCCAATTTTACCCGCCCAGAAACTCTCAACGGCACGCTTCAGTTCGCGTTTTGCTCCGATTCGGGGAAAGCCGAGATTGGTTGCAATTGCCATGACGTATTGCCTGTCCTCCTTCATTAAAAAGTGCGTTGTTTGCCAAAAAAATCCCCAAACTCAAATAATGAGCTTGGGGATATCCCTTTTTTATCCACAAACATTTCCTGGTCAACATCCCTTATCCACGAAGGCGTTGCATATATATGTTACAGACAGGTTTTCTGGCTCTCGGATCATCCTGCTTGCCGCGCCTTCCCTCCCGGCTTTTGCCGGGCAGTGGCATCAATTGCGGCGTTCGTCCCCGATCACAGCGGCGGGCCCGCTCCCGATTTTCACAGGATTCCCTATTAAGCCCAATGGGGCATCGTGTAACGTCCTATTACAATAGGTAAAGAGCCGTATCAGTGTCAAGAAAAATCTAGCAATTCGATTGCCTGCTGAATGTTCAAAAGGGCCTTCTGTGCTGCGTTACAAAATCCGCCTGCGCTTATATGAAATACCCGGATAACGACACAAATAATTGCGCATACAATACCGGTTACTGTATAATCGAAATTTTGGTCGGGGATAAAAACATGGCCCTACATTTCAGTTTTTCCCTAATTGTCAATAATATGCTCAGCGTAATCATAATGGGAGCGGTTCGTTCTTGAAAAAACCGCGAATAAACGCTAATAAACGCTAATGTGAATGTGCTTTATTCGTGTCAATTTGCGTTCATTAGCGGTTCAAAAAATGAAGCTGTTATGAAAGGCCCGACTCAATCTCATCGATCATTCAAAGCTTACCTTGGATTAGCAATAAAGGGCTTTTGCATGGGCGCTTCAGATGTGGTTCCGGGGGTTTCGGGCGGAACCATGGCATTCATCCTTGGAATTTATAAGGAATTGATCGAGTCCATCAGGTCTTTTGATCTGGTTTTTTTGAGATTGTTTTTTTCTTTGAAGTTAAGTGATGCCCTGAATCATGTCTCCTGGCGATTTCTTATGGCAGTCGGCATAGGTATTTTAATGGCCATCTTCAGCCTAGCCAGGATACTAAGCTGGCTTCTTCAAAACCAGCCGATACTGATATGGTCCTTTTTCTTTGGTCTGATAGTTGCCTCTTTATTTACCGTGAGCCGTTATCTTGAAAAATGGACTCCATCTATTTTTGCCTGGGTAGGATTAGGAGCGGCCTGTACTTATTTCCTGGTTGGTTTGGTACCCGCATCTACACCTGATACCCCATGGTTCTTATTTATGAGTGGGGCCATTGCCATATGTGCAATGATTCTGCCTGGAATATCCGGGGCATTTATCCTTGTACTTCTGGGTAAATATCATTATGTGCTTGAAGCCGTGAATAACCGTGATTTTTTAACACTTTTCATAGTGGCTGCCGGGGCCGGGGTAGGATTAATTTCATTCGTTCGTTTTCTTAACTGGCTTTTAAATAGATACTACAATTTTACAATAGCCATATTAACCGGCTTTATGCTAGGTTCATTGAGAAAGGTCTGGCCCTGGAAAAAATCCTTACAGAGCATGACAGACACCCATGGGGATATAATTGTTACGGCCCATGTTAATATTTTGCCGAATCAATGGAGTACAGAAGTAATGCAGGCCCTTTGTCTGGCTGTTCTCGGCTTTTTGATTGTTTTTTTTATGAATTTTCTGGCTGAAAGAAGAAAGGGATAATGAAGATACTGATATGTGGCGGTGATGGACAATTGGGCAGTGATTGCGTACAGGTTTTTCAACAAGCGCACGAAGTCTTTGCCTTGACCTTAAATGAACTGGATATTACTAGCTCCTCAGATGTGGATAAGGTGATAGGAAAATGTGTCCCCGACATCATACTCAACTGCGCTGCATATACCGCAGTGGATGCCTGTGAGACAGAAAGGGAACCGGCCTGGAAGGTCAACGTTGAAGGGCCGAAAAATCTGGCATCCTGGGTCGCGAAATATGGCGGTCTGTTGATCCATATCTCTTCTGATTATGTTTTTGATGGCCGGAAAAAACCACCTGAGCCATATGTAGAAGACGATGAGCCGAATCCCCTTTCCTATTATGGCAGTACCAAGCTTGAAGGTGAGGTGGCTGTGATGCAGGCAACCGACCAATACATAATATTGCGGACAGCCTGGTTGTATGGCATCCATGGCCGGAATTTTCTTAAGACCATCCTCAAAGTAGCCCTTACAAATCCTGATAAAAAGTTGAAGGTCGTGAACGACCAGTTTGGTTCGCCTACATGGTCTTACCGGCTGGCACTTCAGATCGCCGAACTTATAGAAAAGAACTGCCGGGGAACCTATCATGCCACTGCTGAGGGATATTGTTCATGGTATGAACTGGCTGGTCATTTTCTTGATGAAATTGGAGTTCAGCATTCATTAATCCCGTGCACGAGTGAGGAATATCCTACTCCGGCAATAAGACCGAGAAATTCAATACTGGAAAACCAGCGACTCAAAAAGGCAGGCATCAATCTGATGAAAAATTGGTCCCATGATGTGGATCAATTCGTTTCCATGTTCCGTGGACAACTGATAGACGAGGCCATAGAGGCAATACCATGAAAAATATTTTGGTAACAGGAGGGTGCGGTTTTATCGGAACAAATTTTATCAGGTACCTGTTGAAAGAATCAGATTTTTCAGGGCTGGTGATAAATGTAGACAAATTGACGTATGCAGGAAATCCTGAGAACTTGTTTGATATTGAGAGAGATTTTCCAGAGCGCTATATTTTTGTCAAAGCCGATATATGCGACAGTGATAGCATTGCAAAAATATTTAATGACTTTGAGATAGATACTGTCTGCCATTTTGCTGCTGAATCCCATGTTGACAGGTCCATTGTCAGCCCTGATTCATTTATCCAGACCAATATCGTAGGCACGTTCAACTTATTGGAATCGGCCAAGTCAAAACAGGATCGGCTGCAACTTTTTTACCATATCAGCACTGACGAGGTATTCGGAAGTTTGGGAAAGGAGGGGTTTTTTACAGAGGAGACCCCCTACAGACCTAATAGCCCTTATTCTGCCTCAAAAGCTGCTTCAGACCATTTGGTGAGGGCCTATTACAAGACCTACGGTTTGCCCATTATTATCTCCAATTGTTCAAATAATTATGGTCCATATCAATTTCCTGAGAAATTGATTCCGTTGATTATTCTCAATGCCCTGGAGGGAAAACCCTTGCCGGTTTACGGAGATGGCAGATATGTCAGAGATTGGCTCTATGTCAGGGATCACTGTATTGCCATTTGGGAATTGATTAAAAATGGGGAAAGGGGCAATATGTACAACATTGGTGGCAACAACGAGGTGGAAAATATTAACCTTGTAGAGATGATTTGTGACATTTTAGATGGCCTTCAGAAACTGAAAGACAACAAGTCAAGAAGGGAATTGATAACATTTGTCAAAGACCGGCCTGGTCATGACCGCAGATATGCTATAGATTCCACTAAATTGAAAAGGGAGTTGGGCTGGATTCCTGAGGAGTCTCTTGAAACAGGGATCCATAAAACTATCAAATGGTATCTTGATAATCAGGAATGGGTCGGCCGGGTCAAGAGTGGCGATTACCAGACCTGGATCAGGGAGCATTATAACTATGCCGATATATGATTATGAATGCGCCAAGTGCGGATTAATTTTTGAAGCTATTGTTAGAAGGGGTGAAGACCCTTCACCATGCCCTGACTGCGGGAGCCGTGAGTCCAAAAAACTCATAGCAGCACCGGCCTTCCATATCAAGGAAGATCGTGCCACAGCCCGTATTGAAAAAAGGGTCAAAGGCTATCTTAAAGATGGCAATATTCCAGGAGCTATGCGCTTTGCAGACGAGGCCGCGTCCATGGTAAAATCCGATAAGGTCCAGCGGATATCCGACAAGCTTCATCAGAAGACAGGGATATAGTGAGTGGGGCAAGCCTGTCAAGGAACTTACCCTACCACTTTTCAACGGTTTAGATTCTCGGTGAACCCTGGCCCTCTGAACCCGTGTAAACGGTTACAAAACAACTCAGATTTCCGGTCTGGCCATGGCCTCTCTGGTCATCTTTAATACCACCCCTGAGAGCCCCAGCAGGCCGATGAGGTTGGGGATGGCCATGGCCCCATTCATGGTATCGGAAAAGTCCCACACAAAGTTTACTTTCTGAAATGCGCCAATGGCGATGACAAGACAGAAGCAGTAGCGATAGGGCGTTCTGGCCTTGAGGCCCAGTATGTATTCAATGCACTCTTCACCATAATAGGCCCAACCTATCATGGTAGAGTATGCGAATACAGCAAGCCCAATGGTCACAATCAGTCCGCCAGGGCCGGGCAGTCCCATTTCAAAGGCCGTATATGTCAGCGCGCTGGAGGTCTCCCCGCTGGTCCAGGCGCCGGTGGAAAGGATCACCAGGGCCGTCATGGAACAGACAATAATGGTATCAAAGAATACGGCTGTCATGGCTATGAGGCCTTGGCGCACGGGGCTGTTGGTCCGAGCTGCCGCATGTGCGATGGCCGCGCTTCCGAGACCAGCCTCGTTGGAGAATACCCCGCGGGCCACACCGAAACGGATGGCGGTAGCCACTGCCGCCCCGGTAAAACCACCAACAGCAGAGGAAGGGCTGAAGGCGTGTTCTATTATCAAGGTGAAGGCCCCAGGGATCTTGTCAAGGTTCAGGGCAAGTATCACAAGTGCCCCACATACATAAGTAATGCCCATGACCGGAACAAGCTTCTCTGTAACCTTTCCAATGCGATGGATACCTCCGATTATTACGATCCCGGTCATTATTGCCAGCGCAATTCCAGTGAGCAGGGGAGGGACCCCCCATGTTTCGCCGAGGGCCACTGCTACCGAATTAGACTGGACCATGCTGCCGATTCCAAAGGCAGAGAGGCTGCCCATCAGCGCAAAGAGCCACCCCAACCATTTCAGTCCCAGGCCTTCTGCTATATAGCGCATGGGACCGCCTTGCATGGTTCCGTCAGGGAGCATGCGCCTGTATTTCACTGCCAGTACTGCCTCGGCATACTTGCTTGCCATGCCGAAGAAGGCGCAGATCCACATCCAGAAAATGGCACCAGGGCCGCCAAGATAGATAGCCGTGGCGACTCCGGCAATATTACCTGTTCCAATAGTGGCTGAAAGGGCCGTGGTCAATGCCTGAAAAGGGCTGATGTCCCCTGCTGCATCGTTCCCCTTGGGCCTTGAAAAGACGAGCTTTAGTGCCTTGAAGAGGTGAAATATTTGCACAAAGCGCAGGCGCAGAGTGAGAAAGGCCCCTGTGCCCACCAGAAAGACGAGCATTACAGGACCCCAAACAAAGCTGTTAAGGCTCGACATAAACTCAGACGGTGTCACTATGTTCTCCTTTAGAAAAAACAGCAATTCTCATTTTGGCATTTCACCGCTTGGCTCAGTGCCCGGTCAATGTTATTGTCAGTTCTGGAGGCTTAAAGCGCCATGACAAATATACTTGGACAAAAGGTGTTGATCCTTGACTTTGGTTCCCAGACCACCCAGCTCATAGCAAGGCGGGTCCGGGAGGCCAAGGTCTACTGTGAGATATATCCATATAATATTCCACTGGAAAAAGTAAAGGCGAGAGACCCGAAGGGAATTATCCTGTCAGGGGGACCTGCAAGTGTTTATGATAAAGGAGCCCCGGCTGTCTCTCCTGAGCTGTTTGAACTTGGGGTCCCGATCCTGGGCATTTGCTATGGTATGCAGCTTACCACACACCTTCTCAAAGGTACGGTGGAACATAGCCGGCACAGGGAATACGGTCCTGCCCGGCTCTCAATTGATGATCCATGTGACATATTTCATGGCCTTGCCCCTGATCAGATCACACATCAGGTATGGATGAGCCATGGTGACAGGATAGAGGTCTTGCCCAAGGATTTTGTCGGCATAGCTCACAGTGAATCCTGCCCGGTTGCGGCTATGCGGCACCGGACATTGCCTTTTTTTGGTGTTCAGTTTCATCCGGAGGTGATCCATACTGAAATCGGAAAGGATGTGATTGCCAATTTCCTGTTCAGGATCTGCGGGTGCATGCCTACCTGGGACATGCACTCCTTTGTGGAAAGTGCCACCAATGACGTGAAGGCCAAGGTCGGAACCGGCAGGATAATCTGCGCCCTTTCGGGCGGAGTGGATTCTACAGTCACGGCCCTTTTAGTAAACAGGGCAGTGGGGCATCAACTAACAAGCGTCTTTGTTAACAATGGGCTTCTAAGAAAAAATGAAGCAGAGACGGTTTTGGCCTTTCTGAAACAATTTGGCCTCAAGGTCCATTATGTGGATGTAAGCAATCGCTTTCTCAGTAAACTTACAGAAATAGAGGACCCTGAGAAAAAACGAAAGATAATAGGAAAAGAATTCATCCGGATTTTTGAGGAGGAGGCAAGGCGCATCGGAGATGTCAACTTCCTTGCCCAGGGTACCCTGTATCCGGATGTTATAGAGAGCGTATCATTCAAAGGCCCTTCTGCCACAATAAAGAGCCACCACAACGTAGGAGGGCTTCCGGATGTCATGCAACTTGAGCTGATAGAGCCCCTCAGGGAGCTTTTTAAAGATGAGGTTCGAAAAGTTGCTTTGGAACTTGGTATGCCTGAAGATCTTGTTTTTCGCCACCCCTTCCCCGGACCGGGATTGGCCATACGAATCTTGGGAGAAGTGACTGCCGAACGTCTGGAAGTGCTGAGAGAGGCGGATGCCATTGTCCTTGAAATCATGAAATCCAGTGGCTGGTACAGAAAGGTCTGGCAGGCATTTGCAGTGCTCCTTCCAGTAAGGACAGTAGGTGTTATGGGAGATGAGCGCACCTATGATAACGTGGTGGCAATAAGGGTTGTAGACAGCTTGGACGCTATGACAGCGGACTGGACACGACTCCCAACGGACCTGCTCGCAAAAATCTCAAACAGGATTATCAACGAAGTGCGTGGGGTAAACCGTGTATGCTATGACATAAGCTCAAAGCCACCCGCCACGATTGAGTGGGAATAAGGAAGACAGCACGGAGCAGATAGAATCTATGCAATCACCAAATCACCAAATCACCAAATCACCAAATTTTTTCGCTCACCTCCACCTTCATACGGAATACAGTCTCCTTGACGGTGCTATCAGGCTCAAGGATCTTTTCCCCAAGGCGGTGGAATATGGCTATAAGGCTGTAGCCATGACAGATCACGGAAATATGTACGGAACACTCAGGTTTTATGAACAAGCCCTAAAGCATAACATTAAGCCTATTATCGGGTGTGAGGTCTATGTTGCACCCAAGGGACGTAAGGACAGGAGTGCCCGGAGTTCAAGAGAAGCTGCCTTTCATCTTGTTTTATTAGCGCAAAATAACACCGGATACAAGAATCTCCTGAAACTGGTGAGCATTGCCCAGTTTGAAGGCTTTTTCTATAAGCCCAGGGTGGATCTTGAGCTCATGGAAGGTTTAAATCAAGGTCTTATAGCGTTCTCTGCCTGTCTCCACGGTCAGATTCCGGCTGCCATTCTCCATGGAGACAGGAAAAAGGCAAAGGCCCTTGCAGAGACCTATGCAAGCGTATTTAAAGACAGTTTTTATCTGGAGATACAGGAAAATGATATAGCCGAGCAGACAATAGTAAACCAGGGGCTGGTGGATCTTGGTAAAGAACTGGGGCTCCCTGTGGTTGCCACAAATGATTGCCACTACCTGACCCCTGAGGATGCCAAGGCCCACGATGTCCTGCTGTGTATACAGACTAACAAGACAGTAAATGATACCAACAGGATGCGCTTTTCCACGGATAAGCTCTACTTCACTTCTCCCGAGGAGATGGCAGAGAGATTTAAAGACTATCCTGATGCAGTGGCCATGACGGGTGAGATAGCTGAGAAATGCAATGTAGAGCTGGAACTTGGACAACGGCACTTTCCACTCTATCCGATAAAGAAGGGCGAGACCTACAGCGGGCTTTTTGAGGCCGTTGCCGAAAAGGGGCTTAAGGAGCGTTTTCAGGAGGATGAAATCCCAGAAGAAGAACAGGCCCAATACAGGGAAAGATTTGAGACAGAGATATCGGTCATAAAGGAAAAGGGTTTTGCTTCCTACTTCCTTATAGTTGCTGATTTTATTAACTGGGCAAAGTCTCAGTCCATACCGGTCGGCCCGGGAAGGGGGTCTGCAGCAGGCTCCTTGGTGGCCTATGCCATGCGTATTACAGACATCGATCCGGTAAAGTACGGCCTCTTTTTTGAAAGATTTTTGAATGTTGAGCGGGAATCCCTGCCTGACATAGATATAGATTTTTGCATGAACCGCAGGGATGAGGTAATTCACTATGTTACAGAAAAGTATGGCGGTGAGGATTTTGTAGCCCAGATAATCACATTCGGCCAGATGAAGGCCAAGGCAGTAATCAGAGACGTCGGCAGGGCCCTTGGAATACCTTATCAGGAAGTGGACCTCATAGCCAAACTGGTCCCTGACCAGCTCAATATTACCCTTGAAAAGGCCCTCAAACTCGAGCCGAAACTCGATCAACTTGAGAAAAAAGACCCTAGGATAGCAGAACTCCTGACCGTCGCGCGATCCCTTGAAGGTCTTCCACGCCACGCCTCAACTCATGCAGCAGGAGTGGTTATCTCAGATAGACCCATGGTGGAATATCTGCCCCTTACCAAAGGTCAACACGGCGAGACTGTCACTCAGTTTGCCATGAAGTATGTGGAAAAGACAGGGCTTATCAAGTTCGACTTTCTCGGCCTGAGGACCCTGACTGTAATAGATACGGCCCTCAAGCTTATCAAAGAACATCTTGGGACGGATATTAACCTGACCAAGATCCCTCTTGATGACCCTGAAACCTATAAGCTCTTGTCAAGCGGGAATACCACCGGAGTATTTCAGCTTGAAAGCCCGGGCATGAAGGACCTTTTGCAGCGTATGAGGCCCACCGGCTTCACAGACATAATAGCCCTGGTTGCCCTCCATCGGCCGGGACCCATGGAAAGCGGCATGGTGGACCAGGCTGTAAAGGCCAAAAACGGAGAGGTTGAAGTAACCTATCTCCTGCCGGAGCTTGAGCCCATTCTCAAGGAGACATATGGGGTCATAGTCTACCAGGAACAGGTGATGAAAATAGCCCAGGTACTGGCAGGGTACAGCCTTGGTGAGGGCGATATCCTGAGAAGGGCCATGGGCAAAAAAGATCATAAGGAAATGGCCGCACAGCGGGACCGTTTTCAGTCAGGTGCAATAGAGCATGGCATCCCGGCTTCCAAGGCCAAGATCATCTTTGATTTGATGGAAAAATTTGCAGGATATGGTTTTAACAAGAGCCACTCTGCGGCCTATGCCTTGATAGCCTATCAGACTGCATGGTTAAAAACGCACTATCTGGTGCCCTTTATGGCCTCACTGTTATCCAACGAACTGGGAAATACAGATGGGGTGGTGAAGTTCATAAGCGAGTGCCGGGCAAGAGACATTCAAATCCTCCCTCCGGATATCAATCACAGCAAGGTGGATTTCACAATAGAGGGTAAGAGTATCCGCTTTGGCCTTGCATCCGTAAAAAATGTTGGAGCAGGCGCAATAGAGGCCATTGTCCAGGAAAGAGAAAAAAATGGTCAGTATTCCAACTTTGAGGATTTCTGCTCCAGGGTTGATCTCAGAAAGGTTAACAAACGGATGCTTGAAAGCCTTATAAAGTGCGGGGCCTTTGATTCCCTTGGCCACAGACGTTCGCAACTGATTGCCGTCATTGACATAGCCCTGGATCTTGGACAGTCCAAAAAACAGGAACGGCTTTCCGGCCAGATGTCTCTTTTTGACTTTATGGCCCAGGCAGCTCCTGAGAAGCCACAAGAGTCCGCGCTGATCCTGCCCGATATACCTGAATGGCCTGAACTTGAATGCCTTTCCAATGAAAAAATTTATCTTGGATTCTATATCAGTGGTCATCCCCTGGACCCATACAGGGATGACCTTTCCAGGATAGCCAGTGAACATACAGGCAATGTTTCCGGGATGCTGGATGGGAGTCAGATTGGTCTTGCGGGGATAATTCGGACCAAAAAGGAGATCACCACCAAAAAAGGAGATCGAATGGCCTTTTTGACCCTTGAAGATTTACATGGTTCTGTTGAAGTGGTCTGTTTCCCGGAGATATACGCAAAGGCAAAAGAATTGATTAATGATGATTTGCCATTATGGGTTGCAGGGACCCTCAAAAAGGAAGATGATAAGAAAATCAACAAGATACTTGCTAACTCCATAGAACCGCTGGATAAAGCCTGTAAACAAAGAGTAAGAGGATTCTTGATCGAGCTTCAAGGAGATCGGATAGGACCCGCGGTGTTCAAGCCCTTGCAGGATCTGTTCAACAAACACCATGGATCATACCCTGTAAAACTGGCCATTATTCTCAAGGAGAGAGGCCGGGTAATTCTAAGCCTCCCTGAGGAATATAATGTGAGCATAAGCCCTGAGCTTACTGGAAGCATGAATGATTTGTTGGGTTATGCCGGATTTAAGGTAGAATATGAACAAGTGAATAATAATTCGTAAGCGTTCACAGGGCACCGCATTTGCTTTGTTGTCGGGCACTTGAAGTACAGGGAGTACATCTGCGTACACGCCGCCTCGCATCTGCAGTACCCTGTAAACGCTTACAGTTCGGTGAGTTGCCGTAAAACCGGCGTTGTAATCCCGTGAACGCTTACGAGGTAAAGGTACTTCAATTTGAAAAAAATAAATAGCGAAGGAATAAAGATCGTCTGCCAGAATCGTAAGGCCAGACATCTGTATCACATAGAAAGTACCGTGGAGGCAGGCCTTGTCCTTCTTGGGCCGGAGGTCAAATCACTGAGGGAAGCAAGGGCCAGTCTCGGCGATGGATATGTGGGCTTCAGGTATGGCGAGGCGTGGCTCCACAACGTGCACATATCCCCATATCCCTATGCAGCCGATAGCGGTAAGCTGGATCCGGCAAGGGCCAGGAAGCTCCTTCTCAATCGTCGGGAAATACGGAGGTTGATGGGAAAAATTCAGGAACGAGGATATACCCTGATACCGCTTCGTATTTATTTCAGAGATGGGAAAGCAAAAGTGGAACTTGCCCTTGCCAAGGGAAAGAAATTGTATGACAAGCGAGAGACCATGAGACGAAAGACCCTGGAGCGAGAATTCCAAAGGGATTATAAAATACGGTAATAACAAGTCTTTTATTGGTATTGATACCTCCTGATATACATCTTATATCGGGCCATTATGCAAACGCCCATTTTATCAAGCCAGAAAAACCCAACAGGATGCAGTTCGATAACGCCTGAAGCACTCAAAGTTTCGAACCAAAAGTCGCTCGCAGGAATCGGGAAATGGGGGCTCATTTCGATTTCCCGGAGCTGGATAGTCCGGCCAGCCCCAAAATAATCATAATCGGTACAGACTCTACTTATTTTTTTCTTGACACTGAAGGCATTGCGATGTATATTATTTAATCAGTATGCTTGATACCGACATCATGAGGCTGATTAAATGACAGAAGTTGCTTTAAGAATAATTGCCAGTATCCAAGTGGGATACCAAGCTAAGGCCAGGATCAAGGAGAGGGCGCGTGGCACGCACCGCCTGATCCAAAGCAAAGATTTCGATTCTTTCTATCGCTTACGATCCGAAAACCTGACTGCCTTTTTCCCTGAGCGAAAACCTGAAATTTATTCTGTTCGTAAAGGAGATATACTTTTTCAGGCTCGTGGTGTGGTACATTTTGCCTACTGCATTGAAGACGACCTGAAGGATATCCTTGCCGCAGGTTCTTTCTACATTATTCGCACGAAAAACGAAGACCTGCTCCCACAATATCTGGCGTGGTGGCTGAATCAGGCGAAAGCGCAAGCCTGGTTCCAGTCGCAGGCACGTGGGGCCGGGATGTCTTTTATTTCTAAGAGTACTCTTTCCCGCCTACAAGTCCGGATTCCGCCCATTTCTGTTCAGAAAAAAGTGGTAAAGATCGTAACGTTAGCCAGGCACGAGCAATTCCTTCTGAACAGGCTTGCATCAACACGATCGCGTCTTGTCAAAGCAGTTTGTGTGAAGGCAATTATGAATGACGAATAATGAACCGCGAAATACACAAATACCCTGAAATGCTTTAAGAATTGTTCGTGTAGTTCGTGTAGTTCGTGGTTAAGAAGGAGAGATAAACAATGAGTTCTCATGTTTCCAAGAAAGAAATTAATGATGTTGTCTGGCGGGCATGCGATACGTTCAGGGGCGCAGTCGATCCGTCGGAATACAAGAATTACATTCTTACCATGCTCTTCATTAAGTATATGAGTGATCTTTGGAAGGACAAAAGGTCCGAATACGAGAAAAAATATAATGGTGATATGACCCGAGTGGAAAGAGCACTGGCCCGGGAACGCTTTGTGGTGCCCCCGGAATCAGACTTTGATTTCATCTACAGTAAGCGCGACGAGCCTAATATCGGCGAGATCATCAATATCGCCCTTGAGAAAATCGAGGATGCCAACAAGTCAAAACTCGAGAATGTTTTTCGCAACATTGACTTCAACAGCGAACCTGCCCTGGGACAGACCAAAGAACGCAACCGTCGTTTGAAGAATCTTCTTGATGATTTTGCCGATGAACGTCTCGATCTGCGCCCTTCGCGCATTGGCAATCGTGATGTAATCGGAGATGTTTATGAATACCTGATTGCCCGTTTTGCGGCTGGAGCGGGCAAAAAGGCCGGAGAGTTCTACACCCCGCCCGAAGTTTCCACACTGCTGGCCAAATTGCTCGCCCCTACACCGGGAGACCGCATTTGCGATCCTGCCTGCGGATCAGGGTCGCTCCTCATCAAGGTAGGCCAGGAAGTCGGCAGCAAGGATTTTGCTCTGTTCGGACAGGAGTCCAACGGCTCCACCTGGTCCCTGTGCCGGATGAACATGTTCCTGCACTCCATGGATTCCGCCCGCATTGAATGGTGCGACACCATCAACAATCCCAAACTTATCGAGAACGACGACCTGATGCGGTTCAATATTGTGGTCGCTAATCCTCCGTTCTCTCTGGATAAATGGGGCCACGAAAACGCAAGCCATGACAAGTTCAATCGCTTCTGGCGCGGGGTCCCACCGAAGAGCCGGGGCGATTACGCTTTTATAAGCCACATGGTCGAAATAGCGCTTGAGGGTGAAGGCAAAGTGGGAGTCATTGTTCCTCATGGGGTCCTGTTCCGTAGCGGGGCGGAAGGCGTCATCCGCAAGCATTTCATCGAGGAGAATATCCTTGAGGCGGTTATCGGGCTTCCATCTCAACTTTTTTACGGCACCGGTATACCGGCAGCAATCCTCGTTTTCAACAAGGGCCGAAAACCTTGGGGAGTGGCAAAAAACAAGCGGGATAAACACGTTCTATTTATTGACGCAAGCCGGGAGTTCAAGGACAGCAAAAAGCAGAACCGCTTACGGGACAAGGATATCGAAAAGATCGTCTTGACGTTCCGGGAATTTGCGGAAGTCGAAAGATACTCTCATTTGGCTACACTGGAAGAGATTCAGGAAGCCGAATTCAATCTGAATATCCCCCGCTATGTCGATACCTTTGAAGAAGAAGAGGATATCAATATTCCTGCCGTTCAAGAAGAGATACACGATATAGAGGCGGAGCTGGCGAAGACACAGAAGGAGCTGAACAAGTATTTGCGGGAATTGAAAATGGAAAATTGAAAATGGAAAATGAAGGAAGTTATCCATTGAAGAAGAATATCGTCAAAGAGAAGTCGTTTGCCTTTGCGTTGCGTATCATCAAATTGCACAGATTCCTGCAGGATGAGAAGAGGGAATATGTATTAAGCAAACAATTGTTGCGCAGTGGTACGGCTATTGGCGCGCTGGTTCGCGAAGCGGAGCAGGCGGAAAGCAAAGCTGACTTTATTCATAAAATGGCGATTGCGTTAAAGGAAGCCAATGAAACCGATTACTGGATTGAGTTGCTTTATCAGTCTGAAACTCTGGAAGAGAAAGGATTTTCTTCAATCAAGCCTGATATCACCGAGTTGATCAAGTTACTGACAAGCATTATCAAGACAAGCAGAGATAAGGAGAGGGCTATATGAAACAGAAAAATTCTCCATTATCCACTATCAATTCTAAATTAATCCGCAACAGCACAGCAGAGTTTTTGATTTTTACGGCCCAAAGCGGTGAGGAAAGCATTGAGGTCCGCTATGAGGACGAAACCATCTGGCTGACACAGAAACTGATGGAAACGCTGTTTGATGTCACCGTTCCCACCATCAACGAGCATCTGAAAAATATTTTTTCCAGCGGTGAGCTGGAGCAGGACTCAGTTATTCGGAAATTCCGAACAACTGCCTCAGACAGCAAACAGTACAACACAAACTTTTACAATGAGTTGGCCGAGGATTGGGCCAGAAGAAGAATTTCCATGACCATGGAGGATTGGGCAAAGCGGCTTGACCTTTTTTTGGAGTTTGACGAGCGGGAGATATTACAGGGCAGTGGAAAGGTGACAGCGGAAATCGCTAGAAATTTTGCCGAGAGTGAGTTTGAAAAATTCCGCGTTGTGCAGGACCGTCTGTTCGAAAGCGACTTTGACAGAGTTGTAAAACAGATCGAAGCGGAAACCCGGCGGGAAGCGGTTGGGCACGGGGACACAACCAAGAGGCGGAAAAAATGACCAAGCGGAACGAAAACAGACCGGGGAAATGAAGTGAATAGTGAGAAGTTAATAGTTAATAGAAAAGCCAAAAATGAAGGCCGACCGGGGTATAAGAAGACCAAAGTCGAGGGCCGTTCTGACGACCTGGATAGCAATAAACGTAATTAAAATAAAAGGAGGATCCTTGCGAGATAAAATAATAGATCGATATGTTTATCCCAGCAATGCTGATATCTCTTTGGATAGCAATGGACTTCTTGCACCAATCAGCAAAGATTGCCTGAAATACACAAGCCTGATAAATCTGCAGGAATTTGCAAAACTTCCCGGTGCAATTCTTTTAGCAGAAGGTGGGATGGGCAAAA
Source organism: Deltaproteobacteria bacterium (assembly GCA_021159445.1). Lineage (GTDB taxonomy): Bacteria > Desulfobacterota > Dissulfuribacteria > Dissulfuribacterales > UBA3076 > UBA3076. The sequence goes on from JAGGRV010000249.1 coordinate 19,509, forward strand.
CGATCTTTATGCAGCGGTTGAAAGATCAATTTCCTGATGGGCAAACACATCTGGTTGAGCTTGGTCGATATTCTGCTGATCTGGCAGGTTTGCGAGAAGATATCCGCCCATTTGTCCAAACTGCAGCAAATAGTTCAACTTTTGCCTTCATCTTTGACGGACTTGATGAAGCTGTAGATTTATCGGGTGCGGTATTGCGGCTTATTCATGAAATTCCAAAAACTTCAACGATCTGGATCGCATCCCGTGATGTGACAGCCATTCGTTCCATACAATCGGAACTTTCCGACCTCAAAACGTACAGCCTTGCACCATTGTCAAAACAGGACATTCGAGAGCTTGCTGTTGATAATGGTATAGATGGTGACAACTTTTTGAAGGCTGTATATCGGCAAGGAATCGCTGGAATTTGTGCAAAACCTCTTGGCTGTGAATTCGCTATATCTGTTTTCCGTGATAATGGCTTGGCAGGCGTAAGTCAACGGGATTTATGGCACAAGGGGATACGGAGGTTGTGCGATGAAACGCCATCCGTCACTAAACGCCTGGCCTTGCCAAGTCCGGATACCTTAGACCAGATTGTAGAATGTTCAGCCTGGATTGCTCTTTGCCTCGTGTTATCGGAAAGCACGGACATCTGGGTTGATGAACAAAGCTACTATCCGCAGCAATGTACAAACGTTTCCAGTCTTGCATCAAACAAATTTCCGTCGGAGCTTATCCGGACGACTCTTGAGCGAGGGGTGTTCAATCCCCTTGGGGATGGTCGAATCCGGTTTGCCCATTCTGTTTATAGAGATTATCTGGCCGCATACGGATTAACTGTATTGATTCCTCCAACGCATTGGGAACAGCTTCTGCTGAATGCCGACAGAAGTGGGGTATTCCTGCAGCGAACCGGAATAGCAGCCTGGCTTGCCTCCTTTAATCAGGGCTTTCTTGAAGAACTATCCGGTATTCAACCTGAGCTTCTGCTTGCATCAACGGATACTGTCCAAGCGGTTGGCCCAGCAGAGCTTTGCACCGCTATGCTTGACCGTGCCGACAGCATCAGCTACCAACAGCGACACAGTGATGTCATTGCAGGGAATCTTTTCCTGCTTGCGGCACCAGATACCTCAGCCGTTATCAGAGATTGTTTATTGAATAAGAATTCCAGTGAGTCTGCGATTGAATTTGCAACTGAAATTGCTGAGGCCTGCGAATTTTCTGAACTCTCAAATGTATTTGCTGATCGTGTACTTGATCAAACACTCACTCTTCATCAGCGTGTAGATGCATCTTATGCCCTTTTTCGCCTAAAAGATGTAGCTGCCCAGGGGCGACTCAAATCTCTTCTGCCTATTGATCCGGCAAGCGATCCACAAGATAATCTACGAGGGAATGTGCTTCGTTGTTTATGGCCTGATCATATCTCTCCCACTGAACTGGTGAGGCATCTTACTCCGCCACAGAAAGCAAATTATACGGGATCATACGGTTCTTTCCTTGATTACGAGCTTCCTGGTTCGCTTATGTCCACCATTGACGAAAATAATGCCTTGGCTTTGTTGGTTTGGGCTCTTGATTATATTAGCGAATACGACCCATTTGATCGACTGAGCCGACTGGCGCGCACTATCTTCACTTTTTGTTGGCAATGGACATCGATTCCTGCAATCGCGAGTACCCTGGCCCAAGGCTATCTTAAAGCCCTTGAGAAACATAGATCACCGTTCCTGGAGAAGGAATATGGCAACACCTCAAATTTACTTCTGTCCCGCGAGGATTTCCTGCGAGATGTCGATGGACGGCTTGCCATTCTTGAGGCTATTTTAGTTGAATCTAACATTTCCGAAAGGACGCTGTCACACATATGCGTTAACGACTACCCGTTGTATACGCCAGAGGATTTTGAAATACTGATCGATCGAGCATTAGCAAATCCAGACGGGCCACTCGCTGAGAAATGGATCAGTTGCATCAAGGCTGTCATATGGCGAGTCGACTTGGAAAAGTATGCCGACAAAATTGACAAATTACATGCCCTATGCCCTGATCTTATCGATTCGTCCCAGAAAATCAGAGAGGATGCCGATGTGGCAGCCAAGCGGGCCGAGGAATGGGATCAAAAATGGCAAAAGAAGGATGCGAGTCATCGGGCAGAAGCAGAGGCTAACCAACTGCGTATTGACCAAGACATCAAATCCGCTCTTCAGCAAACAAATCTAGCGCCAGAGTCTTTTGGAGGCATAGCAGCCTGGCTTAACTCGGATAACGGTCGGCGACGGTTAGGTCCTATTGATCTCCGACAGTCTATCGGATGGGGTAAGCTCACATCCGAAGAGCAAAACGCCTTAATTACTCTTGCTGAACGCTATCTCAAGGAAGGCACCATAGAGCCAACCGCTCCCAATCAGCATATTTATTCAGTTGCTCAAGCACTCACTTTGCTTCGTGTCATGAAACCAGGCATCTATCAGTGGCTTACAGAAGATATTTGGCGCAAATGTAGTGTTGAGCTGCTAAAGGCGGTTTTTAATGATCATGTGGAATACCTAAACCCGCTATTCGACACGCTCGCCACGAGTTTTCAGGAAGTAGCTGAAACCGCATTATTGAATGTTATTCATCAGGAATTGAATAGCGGTCATATTTCTATTCCACACCATTGGGCGAATAGGCTTTCCGATAAACAGGCACAGAGTATCCTGCAAATTGTCAAAGAGCCTGGTATTACCCCTGAAAAGAGTTTTCTCATTCTCTCCGAACTGGTACGCCACGGCCAAGAAAATCTGGTCCATGCTTATTTGGATACGCTCTTTAACGGCACATGGGAATCACCTCCTGACCAATATTTGAACAAACACCTTGCACTTGCCTTCTCTCTTAGTCCCAATAGTTATGTCTATCAGCTTCTTGAAACCATTCAAGCAAATCGTGAATGGGGAAGGCAGTGGATTGAAAAGGTCGTGATGGACTGGGAAAATGGTTTTACAAAAGGTCTTTTTTCGTGTGATCCTGATGTGATTGCTGACACATACATCTGGCTTAACATCGAATATCCTACGAATACATGCCCCGAGCACGAAGAGCCCTATAGCCCGAAGCCACTGGACGAAATTCATAAACTCAAATTCTACATCATAAATCACCTTACAAAAAATGGCATCGACGGCTCAACCGTTGCCTTAAAACAAATTCTCCATCAGTTCCCTGAAGATACTTGGCTGAATAATTATATTATCGAAGCTCAAGCCGCCGAGCAGGCAAAGAATATCACCCCTCTCTCAATAGAAGATATCAAGAAACTGTATGACAAGAAGAGAGCATCTTGCCGTTTAATAAATTCGGCACAGGATCTTTCCTTATTGATTTTAGAGAAGCTTAAGGAGTATCAGATGTATTTGCAGGGCGATATCCCCGCGATCGGAGACCTCTGGAACTCTAATGTTCCTATCCGACCAAAAGACGAAGAATATCTTTCCGATCACTTGACACGCTTTCTGAAACTTACGCTTTCATCCGAAATCATCATCAATCGCGAGGTTCAAATAAGGCGCAAGCTCTATAAAGAGGGCAAATCCGGATCGAGGACTGATATCTGGATCCAGGCAACTGATAAAAACGACCAAGTTTTAACACTCTGCATTGAGGTGAAGTGTAATTGGAATCCTTCTGCAAAAACAGCCATCAAAGATCAACTCATAAACAAATATATGGCAGGTAAAACAGCGGAGGCTGGCATTTTGCTTCTTGGTTGGTATGCATGCTCCAAATGGGATGGTTCAGACGGCCGGAAAGCCAGGTCAAGCAATGCATGGCGCAATATTTATGCAGCCCAAGATGACCTCAAAAAACAGGCAGACCAAGAATGCAAAAATGAAATTCTGGTTACGGCTAAAGTTGTTAACTGCAACTTGGAATAGGATACAAGGTGCAATGAATTAATGAGCGTGAAGATCAAAATAACAAGAGCAGGCAGAACGAAAACCGAATCAGTGAAAAATGAATAGTGAAAAGTTAAAAGCGAAAAAGAAAGCCCGCAATGAAGGCCGTCCGAGGTATAAAAAGACCAAGGTTGGGTGGATTCCGGAGGAGTGGGGCATAAAAAAAGGAGACGAAATATCAATCCTAATTACAAAAGGAAGTTCACCTAAATGGCAGGGGTTCACCTATCAGAATAATGGAGTCCTATTTATCACTAGCGAAAATGTCCGAAATGGTTTTTTAGATATTTCGATTCAGAAATATTTGCCAAAGGAGTTCAATGAGAAACAAAGGAGAAGCATCCTACGTTATGATGACATTCTCATAAATATTGTAGGGGCTTCTATCGGAAGAGCCTGTAAGTATCATCTTTCTGATACGTCGGCCAATATCAATCAAGCGGTTTGTCTTCTGCGCCCTAACAAAAAAGTCGATTCAAATTTCATTTCATATTATTTGCAACACCCACTTGCTGTTAGACGTTTGCTTTCTACTCAAGTCGATTCCGCACGGCCTAATCTCACATTGTCTGATATTCGTATTTTCTGTTTTGTGGCTCCCCCTCTCTCCGAACAGGAAAAAATAGCTGAAATCCTCTCCGCCTGGGACCGGGCCATTGAGCAGGTGGGCAAGCTCATCGATGC
>JAGGRV010000153.1 GCA_021159445.1 Deltaproteobacteria bacterium
AGAAGACGGCAAAAAAGACATTAATTTGTTCAAGTTATTTATTGTACGTTCCTAAGTGAATATTTAAAGGGCACAGAGAAAAATGGGTAAGGTTGCTGATGCCTTGGATAAGGCAAGGAAAGAGCCGGCAAGGAAGAAGGGTCTGTTATTAAAGCCTTCCAGTAATATAGGATCGAGAGAGCAAGGGCAGGTACGAATTCAGCGTGATGGGAGTCCCAAACCAGTCTATCAAGATACGATTGCTTCCAAGACAGATATTCAGGCTGGAGAAAAGGCCGGATTTGTATCAAGAGCTCTACAGGGTCCGGTTGATCCTAAGCTGGTGGTATTTCACGAACCTGAGTCTCCTGCTTCGGAGCTCTTTAAGGTGCTGCGGTCCCAAATCCTTTATCCCAAGGACGGTAAAAATCGCAGGGTGATACTTGTGACCTCTGCCATGGAGCAGGCCGGCAAGACCATGGTGGCGTGTAACCTGGCAGTAAGTATTGCCCAGAGTGTAGATCCTTACGCTCTCCTGATAGATGCTGACATCAGGAAATCATCTGTGCATGGGATGCTGGGCTTAGAGCCAAGCGAAGGACTTTCAGAATATCTCCAGAGGAATGAAACCTTGTCCAAATACCTGATCAGGACTCCCATGATGAAGTTGACAGTTCTTCCCGCCGGCCATTCTGTGAGGAATCCTGCCGAACTCCTGACTTCCGCTAAAATGAGACATCTTTTTGAAGAAGCACGAGAGAGATATCCGGATCGTTTTATCATCGTAGACTCTCCTCCTGTCAACCTGGCGGCTGAAACCTTGAGCCTTTCTCAAAATGTCGATGCGGTGGTTTTTGTAGTTCGTTACGGTTATTCCAATCAGGATTTGATAGAAGAGGCCATTGCCAGGGTGGGTGAAGATAAGATACTGGGAATAGTCTTTAACTGTTTTGAAAGCCCGCACGGGAAGTATTCCTATTATAAAAAGAGATATCCTTACTACAGCTCAAATGAGCATGCCTAGTTCAAAGTAAGGAGTCCATTTATTAGCGGTTTCACTATCTTTATGGCTGTTCTATGATCAGAGTCTTTGGGAAAAAATATTCAATTAGAAGGCTGTTTTTTTTTAGTGGCGAAGGCCTTTTTCTGTTCTTCTCCCTGGTTGTGGTTGTAGCCTATCGTCATGGTGGAGATATTTCCGCGTCTGATATCTTGTCTCTGTGGCCCAGATTGCTTCTGATAGTTTTTGTCTGCCTTTTGAGTCTTTACTACTATGATCTATATACTTTCAGGTCCGGGTTCAATTATGTGGAGATGACAATCCGCCTGATCCAGGCCCTTGGTAGTGCCTCCATTTTTTTGGGATTTCTTTATTTTGTCTTTCCGGTCCTCTTGCCCGGCCGGTGGGTCTTTTTGGGGAGCCTGCTTGTCTTTGTTTTTCTCAGCAGTCTTTGGAGATATGCCTATTGCTGGATGCTTAGAAAAGAATGGTGGACCATTCCAGTCTTGATTGTGGGGTCCGGCACCTTTTCTGAAAAGATAATCCGAGAAATCAAGGACAAGAGTGACTGCGGTTTCAGGGTTGCAGGTGCAGTCTTGGACAAAGTGACTGCTGAGGATGGGGCCTATGGTGACATACGAGTCTTTAATTCTTTTTCCGATCTGTCTCAGCGTGTAAGAGAGATAGGAGCAGAAGAAATTATTGTTGCCATGGACCAACGGAGAGGACGGCTCCCCTTGGATGAACTCCTGGAATGTAAAATGAATGGCGTGCTAGTTCTTGAGGGAGAGACTTTTTATGAGGAGCTTACCGGTAGAATATTGGTTGACAATATAAATCCCAGTTGGCTGATTTTTCACGAGGGTTTTCAAAAATCGTGGTTAATGATGGCAACAAAGCGGCTTATTGGGACATGTATATCAGCTCTTGGCCTTTTTTTCTCATTCCCGATCCTTTTGCTGACTTCCATATGTATTAAGTTGGACTCCCATGGTCCGATATTCTATAGGCAGGAGAGGGTGGGTAAGGATGGCAAGACCTTTGTTTTAATTAAGTTTCGTTCTATGCGACAGGACGCAGAACGAGGAGGGGCTAAGTGGGCAAAGCAGGATGATGTCAGGGTCACCAGGGTGGGTAGAATAATTCGCAAACTCAGGATAGACGAGATTCCCCAGATGTGGAATGTCCTGAAAGGCGAAATGAATTTTGTGGGGCCTAGACCTGAGAGGCCGCAATTTGTGAACGAGCTGACAGAGAAAATCCGGTATTATGATCAACGCAGCACTGTTCAACCGGGAATTACCGGCTGGGCTCAGATCAGCTATCCCTATGGGGCGTCAGAGGAAGATGCAAAAAAGAAGCTTGAATATGACCTCTTCTATATAAAACATATGTCTATAATACTGGATCTTTACATAATACTTAAGACCGTTAAGACAATCCTTTTCAGGGAAGGAGCTCGTTAAAGGAGGACATATGTGCGGGATAGTAGGGTATATTGGTCACAGGTGCGTATTGCCGATACTCTTAGATGGCCTCCGGAGGCTGGAGTACAGGGGCTATGATTCAGCCGGGGTGGCGTATATCTACGAGGGGTCTGTCCTCCGCATCAGGAGCGAGGGCAAACTGGGCAAGCTTGACCTGCTATTGGACGGCATCCGGGATGTAGCAAGCTCCGTTGGGCTGGGCCATACCCGTTGGGCTACTCATGGAGAACCCACCGAGGCCAATGCCCATCCTCACACAGACTGTACCGGGAACCTGGTGGTGGTTCACAACGGCATTATCGAAAATTACTATACCCTTCGCCAGCAGCTCCAGAATGAGGGTCATATCTTCAAGTCAGAGACAGATACCGAGGTCCTGGCGCACCTTATTGAAAAGCATTTGGATGGAGATCTGGTCCAGGCTGTCAGGGATGCCCTGATGGAGGTTGAAGGTGCCTATGCTATAGGCGTGCTGTGGCAGGGCAATCCTGACATATTGGTTGCCGCGCGAAAACAGAGCCCCATGGTCTTGGGGCTTGCAGACAATGAGTGTTTTCTGGCCTCGGACATACCTGCCCTCTTGCCCTATACGCGGGATGTAATCTTTCTGGATGACGGGGAGATGGCCACTCTGTCCGGAAACGGTGCCGATGTGAGACGCATAGATAACGGCAAGCCTGTAGCAAAGGTCCCTCAAACTATTTCCTGGGATGCGACCATGGCGGAAAAGGCCGGGTATAAGCATTTTATGTTAAAGGAGATTTATGAGCAGCCCCAGGCCGTACTGAATACCTGCCGCGGTCGTGTGATGCCGGAGCTCGGAGAGGTGAGCCTGCCTGAAATAGAACTGTCTCCCGATTTGATAAAGGGCCTGAGGAGAGTAGTGCTTCTTGCCTGTGGTACATCCTGGCATGCAGGACTTGTAGCAAAATACTGGATAGAAAAATGGGCAGGTCTGCCGGTAGAAGTGGACCTTGCTTCTGAATTTCGCTACAGGCACCTGATATTAGATGAGACCGTGCTTACAGTTCCGATTTCCCAGTCAGGAGAAACGGCTGATACCTTGGCAGGGCTCCGCATGGCCAAAGAGTTGGATTCACCTGTAATAGCTATTTGCAACGTGGTGGGGAGTACCATAACCAGAGAGTCAGATGGTACGGTTTACACCCATGCCGGACCTGAAATCGGGGTTGCCTCAACCAAGGCCTTTACCAGTCAGCTTTCAGCCCTTTATGTCCTTGCGCTTTATCTGAGCCAGGTAAGAGGTTGTCTTGCCAGAAGAGATATCAGCAGCAAAATTTCAGCTCTAATAAGTGTTCCCGAATTACTGAAAGAGGGCCTCGTCTCGTGGCATCAGCAGACCATGGAGTTGGCAGACATCTTTTACAGTTACAGAGATTTTTTATATCTTGGCAGGGACATCCATTTTCCTATTGCTCTTGAAGGGGCCCTTAAGCTTAAGGAGATTTCCTACATCCATGCCGAGGGGTATGCAGCAGGGGAAATGAAACACGGTCCCATAGCCTTGATCGACAGAAATATGCCTGTGGTAGCCCTGGCCCCCCGCGATCATGTCTATGAGAAGGTGCTTAGTAACGTGGAAGAGGTAAAATCAAGGCGTGGTATTGTCATAGTTCTTGGAGAAAATGGTGATGAAGGCATTTCCCGGATCGCAAAACATGTTGTGTCAGTGCCCAGACCGGATGATCCTGACATCAATCCATTCCTTTATACCATTCCTTTACAGTTATTGGCCTATGAAATAGCTGTTGCACGGGGATGTGATGTGGATCAACCACGCAATCTGGCAAAGAGTGTGACAGTTGAATAGGGGTTTTTTGGTGTGAACAGTTGCCCGGTATGAATAAGGAGAATTAATGACTACGAAATCATCTCATACAATAAAAAAGATACTGGTTACAGGTGCTGCCGGATTCATAGGATATCACCTTTCCGGACGACTTCTGGAGGAGGGGAGAGAAGTCGTAGGTCTTGATAACATGAACGACTACTATGATCCGGTTCTCAAGGAGGCACGCCTTTCCCGGCTTATATCACATGTTAATTTCAAGTCAGTGCGGAAGGACCTGTCAGACAGGGCGGCAATGGAAGAACTCTTTGTGACAGATAAGTTTGATGGAGTAGTCAACCTGGCAGCCCAGGCAGGCGTGCGCTATTCCCTAATAAACCCTCAATCCTATGTGGATTCAAACTTGGTGGGCTTTATGAATGTCCTTGAGGGCTGCCGGCATAATAATGTCAAGCATTTGGTCTTTGCCTCGTCCAGTTCTGTATATGGGGCAAATACCAGGATGCCTTTCAGTGTCCATGACAATGTGGACCATCCGGTATCCATCTATGCCGCTACTAAAAAGGCCAACGAGCTAATGGCCCATACTTACAGCCATCTGTATGGTCTGCACTGTACAGGGCTTCGCTTTTTTACTGTTTACGGGCCGTGGGGAAGACCTGACATGGCCCTCTTTTTGTTCACAAATGCCATATTAGAAGATCGTCCCATAGATGTGTTCAACCACGGTAAAATGCGCCGGGACTTTACATACGTAGATGACATTGTTGAGGGGGTGGTAAGGGTCATGGACAGACCTGCCGAACCCAATCCCGGTTGGACCGGTGATGCACCTGATCCGAGTTCAAGCTACGTACCGTACAAACTTTACAATATTGGGAACAATCAGCCGGTGGAGTTGTTGCGCTTCATTGAGATAATAGAAGAATGCCTGGGAAAGAAGGCCCGGAAGAATCTGTTGCCCTTGCAGCCGGGGGACGTGCCGGCCACCTATGCAAATATTGATGACCTGATGAGAGACGTAGGATTTAAGCCAAGCACCACTCTGGAAGAAGGGATTCCCAGGTTCATTGCATGGTATAAGGATTATTATAAGGTACTAAGTTGAGCGATTAGTTGTTAGCCATTAGCGTTTAGCTTTGAAAAATCAGGGCATTACGTTAATTAGAAATAAATGGTTGTAATAGTAAAACATCCTGTAATCATTAAACTAATAGCTAACCGCTCAAGTAATATCTCAATAAGCTTGTCAATACCCTCTTTGGTTGCCGCGGAGATATAAACCGCTTCGGGATTGGAAGCAGGGGTATCTTCTTCCAACAGGTCTATTTTATTATAGACTAGTATCCTTGGGGTTGTTAACAGGTTCATTTCTTTCAGAATCTGTTCGACTGCCACTATCTCCGTTTTTTTATACGGGCTGGTTGCGTCAACCACGTGTAAGAAAAGATGCGCGTCTTCCAGTTCTTCCATAGTGGCCTTGAATGCCACCCGGAGGTCTTTTGGCATATGTCGAATAAAGCCGACGGTATCTGCCAGCAGCACATCTCTTGCCCCAGGGATGGCAATGCGTCGTGTTGTTGGATCAAGGGTTGCAAAGAGTCGATCTTCAGCAAAGACTTTACTGCCGGTGAGTTGATTGAGAAGGGTGGATTTGCCCGCATTGGTGTAGCCTATAATTGAGATGACCGGAAGGGCTTCCTTGGCCCTGCGTTTTCTTCTCTCTCTTCTTCCCCTGGAAAGGCCCTTTAGTTCCCGCTCAAGAGAGCTGATACGCTGCTTTACCCTCCTGCGATCCTCTTCCAGCTTGGTTTCACCCGGACCTCTTCCTCCAATGCCCCCCATAAGTCTTGACATGGCAGTCCCTCGACCCAGGAGCCTGGGGAGCAGGTAGCGGAGTTGGGCCAGTTCCACCTGGATTTTTCCCTCTTTGCTCTGGGCCCTTCTTGCAAAGATGTCCAGGATCAGTTGAGTGCGGTCTATGACTTTGAGATCTACCATCCCGGCAATGTTGTTTATCTGTATGGCCCTGAGGTCCTGGTCAAAAATCACCATAGTGGCCCCCAGATAAAGGCCCTTCATCAGGATTTCCCTCAGCTTTCCTTTACCCAGCAGGTGTGCGGGATTATAGCGAGGAACACGCTGCCAGATCTTTTCCAGCACCTCTACATTGGATGAGCGGGCAAGTTCCGCGAGTTCTGCAAGGGATCGCTCTGCCTCAAGGCGAGGATGTTGGCTTGCATGCACCAGAATCGCACGCTCTTCCGTCTCCTTGGGGGACAGTCCGTCCTGGGACTTCTGTGTTTCTGTCTCAAGTTCTTGAATGAATTCTGCAAAAGGCAGGTCAACAGCGCCTGGATGTCGGAAAGTAAGTATTTTCCACTGCTGGTTTTCAGGGTTGGGGGGCAGAAGGTGGGCAAAACACACCTGGCCCGGCAGGTTGTCCTTAACCTCAATAGTTACCATGGCATCCAATCTCAGCAGGGCGAGATCCGAGAGGTCCTCGGTATTTATTCCTTCTTTTCTATTAAAATGGGTATGAATGCACCGCAACCCCTTCAGGCGGCCAAGCCCCCTGCGGTAAAAGCTTATATCTGGTATCAATATACTGTGATGATCACCAAGGATGACGTGGCGTATTATACCTTTTCGGTTTACTATGATCCCGACCTGTCTGGTCATAGGGCCGGAGATCTCGGTTAAGGTCCTTGCTATTTCAGGGGTTAACAACTTGTCGTGGGGTATTTTTCTACGGAAGAGGCGCTCAAGGCCCCGGCGCTCGGAATGTGTCAGGCCTTTTATGTTTCCAGAAACTTTTGCTATGGCTTAATCCTCCTGAATTCGATTATAGTATGAAGTTGAGCAATTAGCTGTTAGCCATTAGCATTTAGCTTTAGGTGTTAGTAACCTGTTTGGAGAACAGCAGCAAATTAACCGCTAACCGCTAAAGGCTAATCGCTTAATTATAGTATAAAGTTAGTTTCATGTAAAAATAATGAAAAGATCACGGTTACAAAAAACCAAGATAATATGTATAGCTAACCAGAAAGGTGGCGTTGGCAAGACCACAACCGCGGTAAATCTGGCAGCAGGTCTGGCCATTCTCAAGAGGTCTATATTGCTTGTAGATTGCGATGCCCAGGGAAACGCTACCAGCGGCCTCGGAATTGCCCAAAAGGGGCTGGATAGACACCTCTACCACGCCATACTTGGTTTGGCCGGCACGGCCGAAGTGATACAGCCCACATCTGTTGCCAATCTTTCCATTATTCCTTCAAATATGGATCTGGTGGGGATAGAAGTGGATCTGGCGGGACGCAATAACAGGGAGGGCGTACTGAAGGAACTTTTAGCTCCTCTAAGTTCCTTTGATTATGTAATATTGGACTGTCCCCCCTCTCTGGGGCTGATAACCATAAATGCCCTGAGTGCTTCCAATTCTGTAATTATTCCCATGCAATGTGAATATTATGCCCTTGAAGGTTTGAGTCAGTTAATAAAGATTATAAGGCTCGTGAAACATAACTTCAATCCCACGCTCCATATTGAAGGCCTGTTGCTCACCATGTACGATTACCGCATTCGTCTTGCATTTCAGGTCGCGCGTGAGGTGCGGACACATTTCAGGGACCTGGTTTACAAGACTACTATCCCCAGAAACGTAAGATTAGGTGAGAGTCCAAGTCATGGGAAGCCGATATTTTCATACGAACCGAAATCCAAGGGGGCAGAGAGTTACCTGGCCCTGGCCCGCGAGTTCCTGGGCTGCCAGAGGAGGTCATGATGAAGCTCAAGGGCGGATTAGGCAAAGGGCTTGGAGCCCTTCTTTCTACAGAAGACATATATGATTTAGAGAGTCCCGGATTTTTCCTCTGTCCCATAGAAAAGATACGGCCAAATCCCGATCAGCCACGAAAGCATATGGATCAGGATTCCCTTGAGGCCCTTGCCGGATCCATCATGGAGAAAGGTATCCTTCAGCCTTTAGTGGTCTGGGAGGTTGATGGTGTTTATGAGCTGATAGTCGGCGAAAGACGATGGAGGGCGGCCCAAAAGGCCGGGCTTAAGGCGGTTCCTGTTGTCATAAAGGACGTGAGTCCTGACGAACTTCTTGAGCTGGCGCTGGTTGAGAATATCCAGAGAGAGGACTTGAATCCCCTGGAAGAGGCTATGGCCTATAGCAGGCTTATAGATGAGATGGGACTTACACAGTCCCAGGTGGCCTCAAGGGTTGGAAGGGAAAGGTCCACTGTGGCCAATTTCCTGAGGCTTCTCCAATTACCGGACTATGCTCAAGCCGACCTGCTTGATGGGCGGCTCAATATGGGCCATGCCAGGGCCATTTTGATGTTGGAAGATCCTGAAAGCCGGAAGGAGTTAAGAGACCAGATAATAAAAATAGATCTTTCAGTACGACAGGCAGAGGCCCTGGCCCGTCGATTAGCTAAAGGAAAAAGGCCGGGTGCGAGAGTGCGAAGGGAAGATCCTGACATCATGAATCTTTGCGAAGATCTGACTCGCAGGCTTGGTTCTAAAGTAAAAATAGTGCAGACTAAAAGGGGCGGCAGGCTGGAGATACGCTATCGTTCCGTCCAGGACCTGGAACGGGTTATACGGTTGCTCAGGGCAGAGGTATCAAATCAACCCTGCTAAAAAAGCGTCTGCAGACACAACACGAATTTTATTGATGAACCTGTCAACACCGCTTTTTTTTACAACCTGGTATGAATAGGGTGTGTTGAGCTTGTTTTTGAAATAATGCAAATGAGGTGAAACACTGGCATCATTTATTTTTGCTTCCACAGAAAACCACCCTTAACAAAAGATTTCCATTTTTTGTATTTATGAATCTCGTCGAGAATGATCAGTTCCGCATTTCCCGGCCAATTAGACTGCATAATCTTACGGCGATCAGTTCTGCTGTCCCAGTTGTAATAGCCTGTTTTCCTGAATTGTTTGGCTACAAATTCCCTGGCAAGGGTTGTTTTGCCAACCTGTCGAGGGCCTTCAATGAACACCATTTTTTCAGAGAGGTCGTCAAGAACGTATTGAGTCAAGTATCTGTTTTTTAGCATGATATCAAAATAGCATTTTTAAAAATTTTATCAACTATATTTGCCTATAAGCATAAATTTTATCGAGTTTATTTGCTTACAGGCAAGATTATGGGATTGTGTGTTCTTGCGGTCAGCTTGACTCATGCTTCAGTGCTGATACCTTCTCGAAATTCTTGACATTTTCTATTTCATTCTTAATATGGGTTTGGATTACAAGCGGGTGTAGCTCAGTTGGTAGAGTACAAGCTTCCCAAGCTTGGGGTCGCGGGTTCAAACCCCGTCGCCCGCTCCAACCCTTTTTGAGGTTTGTGCCTGCTCATGTCGATATTGGGTCGGCTGAGATGGATGTTTAGGAGGCAAGTAAAAATAAGTTATTTTTACTTGACGACTTACTTCAATTAGTGGGGGTTTTTTTTGGTATTTTGGTGGTAATGTATAAATATCAATAATACTCTGCTAATGAAGTGGGCTAAGCCCACTTTATTTTTTTATGGTGCTTAATAAAAAAAACAAGGAACAACAAGTAGGGGTCGTAAGGGCTCTTATTGAACCAGTGGTGGTATATGCCGGCATGGAACTGATCGACGTGGAATATGGACGCGAGCCTTCGGGCGTAATTCTGAGGCTTACCATAGACAAGCCCGGTGGAGTGACAATCGATGATTGCTCATACATCAATCGTCTGGCAGGCGATCTTCTGGACGCGAAGGATTCCGTGCCGGGGTCATACAATCTGGAGGTGTCTTCTCCGGGGATTAATCGACCACTTAAGAAAAAGGATGATTTTGAACGTTTTGCCGGTCAGAAAGTCTTGATCAAAACCAGAGAATTGATGGATGGCCACAGAAATTTTAAAGGCATTTTGAATGGGACAAAAGAAAATTTTATAGTCGTTTCTTCAGAAAAAACGATCTTTAATATCCCTTTTGAGCTAGTAGCCAAGGCACGGCTAGACATAATTTAACCTAAATTGAGCTATTAGCCTTTAGCGGTTAGCTATTAGTTTAATGATTACAGGATGTTCTGGTAATATCTTGATTTTTCAAAGCTAAGCGCTAACAGCTAACCGCTTAACTTAGGTACAAGGAATAAAATATGGGTTCAGAACTCAAGATGATCATAGATCAGGTAAGCAGGGAAAAAGGGTTGGACCGTGATGTCCTTATTGCTGCCCTTGAGGAGGCAATCAAATCGGCTGTCAAAAAACGTTACGGTGTACGTCTTGATCTGGAAGTCAATTTTAACAATGCCCAGGGCGAAATTGAGGTATTCCAGTATCGTACTGTAGTAGAAGGAGTTCATGACAAAGAAACAGAAATCTCCCTGGAAGAGGCTAGAGAGCTTGAGTCCAAATGTGAATTGGAGGACTGCATCGGCACCAGAATGGATGTTTCAGCCCTTGGGCGAATAGCAGCCCAGTCAGCAAGACAGGTCATCATTCAGAAGATGAAGACTGCTGAAAGGGATCTTATTTATGAGGAATTCAAGGACCGCAAAGGCGAAGTCGTAAACGGCATTATCCAGCGCTATGAAAGAGGAAATGTCATAATCAATCTCGGACGAACAGAAGCTGTGCTGCCCATATCTGAACAAATTTCCAGCGAAAGCTACCGCCGCAGTGACCGGATCCGTGCCTACATCATTGAAGTGAAAGATACGCAAAGAGAGCACCAGATCGTCTTATCCAGGACCCATCCGGATTTTTTGATTAAGCTCTTTGAGCTGGAGGTACCGGAGATCTCTGATGGGATAGTCCAGATCATGGGAGTGAGCAGAGAGCCTGGAAGCAGATCCAAGATCGCTGTTAGCTCCAGAGAGTCTGATGTGGATCCCGTGGGGGCTTGTGTGGGGATGCGGGGCTCAAGGGTCCAGGCAGTGGTTCAGGAACTCAGAGGTGAGAAAATAGATATAGTGCCATGGAGTCCTGATCCGGCAAAGTATATCTACAATGCCTTAGCTCCTGCCGAATGTTCCAGGGTTATAGTAGATGATTCCAACCTGTCATTGGAAGTTGTCGTGCCGGATGACCAGCTCTCTCTTGCCATCGGACGCCAGGGGCAAAACGTGCGTCTTGCCGCCAAGCTCATGGGTTGGAGAATAGATGTGCGGAGTGAGACCCGCTATCAACACTACCAGGACCCTGACTATTATTCATTATTAGAGATATCTGTTATGACAGAGAACATCGCGGACAAAATCTATGACTTGGGCGTCACTTCACTTGAACTTCTCGCTCGGGCTGATCCTGATGAACTCTCGCAGGGGACTAACCTGAGTGCAGAGCTGATAAGCTCATTGGTGGAAGAGGCCAAAAAGCTGATGGAGGAAAAGGAAATTGAGAAAGAGGAGGCCCTGGCCGAAGAAATAGATGCCAGTGAAGAGACCGGAACCGAAAAAGAGGATTTGCCTGAGACAGAAGAGAAAGCCGAGGATCACGAGTCTCAAAATAATTCTGCTCAAGATGTCGTGGACACACTACACGGAGATTTAGCAGAATAATACTTACTTGGTCATACGTTAACAAGACATATCTGCGTGCAGCCACACGGCCAAGCGGAGAAATTGAAGCGTTGCCGCAGATGGGGTATTCTCATGAAGGCCAACCACAAACGGTGTTTGGATCGTACCTTTCAAAAGAAAATGAATAGGCCAATCCAGGATGTATTAATACATGAGAGCCTAACCGGCTCTTTTAAGAAGAGTTATGTTGCCGGGGGTTAAAGACAGGCATGGCTAAAATTAGAGTCCATGAGCTGGCTAAGGAATTTGGAATAGCCAGCAAAGAGATGGCAGCCAAGATTATGGATCTTGGCTACAACATCAAGAACTATATGAGCACGCTTGAGGACTATGAGGCCCAGGATATCCGCCGCAAGCTCAAGGACGAAGCACACGCGGCAGAAAAGAGAGAACAAGAGGTCAAGCCTAAAACCACAGTGCGCCTCAGGCACCGAAAAATTACCCTCAAAAAGATCGTTCGTCCAACTGAAGCTGAAGAGAAAGCCGTTACTAAGGTGCCTGTGAAAGAGGCGGCGGTGACGGAAGAAAAAGCTGAAGAGGCTGTCCTTGTCGCCAAGGAAGAGGAAGAAATTAAGGCCGAGGGGGAAGCCCCAGTTACTGAAGGAAAACAGTTAGAAATCGAATCCAGGCAAAAAGTGACCGAAACCGTAACGGAAGTAGTGGAAGAGTCCCTGCCTGAGAAACAGCCTGCTCTGCCCAAAACTGCTCCTAAACCCAAGACTGTAAAAAAGGCCAAGGTCGCTAAACCCAAAAGCTTCGTAAAGATCCTTGACCGGCCGAAGATTGAAATCCTCCAGCAGCCAAACAATAGACCTGAAAGTCCTGCTCCTCGGGCTAAAAAGCCCTCTCACACGGGTGTACATCCTGTAGAACCGTCGGTTCCTCTGGTTGATATTACCGTAGTCCCTGAAAAAACGGACAGAAAAAAGGGCAAAAGAGTAGTCCAGATGTCGGAGTTGGGAGGATCGCTCAAAAAGCGTCGGGTTACTCCCAGGCGAAAGGGAAAACAGAGACATATAAACAAAATTCTTGCAGAAGAGAGCAATATCACAGCATCCAGCCGGAAGAAAATCAGGGCTTCCAGGACCCATGGCGATTCAGGACAAAAGGGGGAAGTAGCCCCTCAGTTCGGCACCGTGCCCCCCAAGGCAAGCAAACGAAAGTTTGCCATATACGAGACTATTCAGGTAGGTGAGCTTGCCAAGCGGATGGGCGTCAAGGCAGGAGACATTATAATGAAGCTCATGGGGCTGGATATAATGGCCACGGTAAATCAGTCTATCGACTACGACGTAGCCAGCATTGTGGCATCCGGATTTGACTATGAGCTGGAGAAGAAGTCCGTGGCTGAAGACTTGGTCCATATAGAGGATGTCCAGGAAGGCGAGTCTGTGCCAAGACCTCCTGTGATTACAATCATGGGCCATGTAGATCATGGAAAGACTTCACTTCTGGATGCCATACGCAAAGCGGATGTAGCCTCAAAGGAGGCAGGTGGCATCACCCAGCACATAGGCGCATATCACGTCACACTTCCATCCGGCCAGGAAGTAGTCTTTCTGGATACTCCGGGTCATGAGGCATTCACAGCTATGAGGTCTCGCGGGGCCAAGGTTACTGATATCGTAATCCTGCTGGTGGCAGCGGATGACGGCGTAATGGCCCAGACACGTGAGGCTATAGATCATGCTCGGGCAGCCGAGGTGCCCATCATTGTAGCAATCAACAAGATTGACAAGCCAGGTGCGAATCCGGAAAAGGTGAAAGGGGAACTTTCTGAACTAGGATTGATTCCGGAGGATTGGGGTGGAGAGACCATTTGCATCAACATCTCAGCCAAAGAAAAAATAGGAATTGAAGAACTGCTTGAGATGATGGCCCTCCAGGCCGAGGTGATGGAACTCAAGGCAGACCCCAATCGGCCTGCCAGAGGTCACGTGATAGAGGCGAATCTGGACAAGGGGCGTGGCCCTGTGGCTACCCTGCTGATTTCGGAA
This sequence comes from Deltaproteobacteria bacterium, assembly GCA_021159445.1. Classification (GTDB taxonomy): domain Bacteria; phylum Desulfobacterota; class Dissulfuribacteria; order Dissulfuribacterales; family UBA3076; genus UBA3076. The sequence goes on from JAGGRV010000153.1 coordinate 13,851, forward strand.
GGGACGCTGCACATAGGTAATGCTTTGGTCTGCGGCATACACCACGGCAGAGTACGGGCCATGTTCGACGACAAGGGTGAAAGGATAAAGACTGCCGGCCCCTCCATGCCCGTGGCAATTCAGGGTCTCTCCGGCGTGCCGGAGGCAGGGAACGAATTCGCAGTACTTTCTGACGACAAAAAGGCCAGAGAAGTGGCTGAGTATCGCCAACGTAAGATAAGAGAGACAGAACTGGTCAAGAGCAGCAAGGTAAGTCTGGAAAATGTCTTTGAAAAACTCCGGGAGGAGGAATTCAAGGAACTAAATATAGTCCTCAAGACAGATGTTCAGGGCTCTGTGGAGGCCCTTCTAGAGGCATTGCGCAAGCTCAGTACTCAAGAGATAAAGGTGAGTTTCGTCAGGAGCGGTATCGGGGCCATTACCGAATCCGACGTTTTGCTGGCATCTGCCTCAGATGCAATCATCATAGGCTTTAATGTAAAACCCAGCCCGCAGGCAAAGGCCTTGGCCGAGCGGGAACATGTGGACATCCGCTTCTATGATGTCATTTATCATGCCGTGGAGGAGATGAAAAGTGCCATGGTCGGGCTGTTGGAACCTGTTTATAAGGAGAAGACCCTGGGACGCGCCGAGGTGCGTGACGTCTTCCACATTGCCAAAGTCGGTACAGTGGCAGGGAGCTATGTGCTGGATGGCTTGATCCAGAGAAATGTTCAGGCCAGGCTCTTAAGAGACAACGTTGTAGCCTATAACGGCAAGATAGCGTCTCTTCGTCGCTTTAAAGAGGACGCAAAAGAAGTCCAGGCCGGGTACGAATGCGGAATCGGCCTTGAAAGGTTCAATGACGTAAAAACAGGGGACATAATAGAGGCCTATATAATAGAAGAGGAAGCCCCGGTCCTTGGAGAACCTATATCTAGTGCCGGAGAGAAGGAAACTTCTGATTGATAAATGATCGTGGGGATAATCAGGCTCAGGGTAAGACTGCCCGGAAACCATTCGCTAAAGGGGAAACGGCGTGTGGTTAAGAGTTTGATTGGGCAGGTGCGTAGCCGTTTTAATGTAGCTGTATCAGAAATAGCCCTGAACGATGTATGGCAAAGGGCGGAAATAGGAATATCCACAATAGGAAATAGCCAGTCAATAATCAATTCCGTCCTGGATAAGATTCTGGAATTCATTGAAAAGACCTGTCTGGTAGAGGTTCTTGATACGGATATCGAAATTATTAACATGGGAAAATAAGAAGACAATCATGCCCCACATGTTCCCCCGTTCCAGACGGATAGAGGATCTCCTCAGGAAAGAAATGGCAGACATGCTGCTTGGTGAAATTAAGGATCCAAGGGTCCAAGGACTTGTGACCATAATGCAGGTAAAGGTCTCAGAAGACCTCCGTCACGCAAAGTTTTTTGTTTCGGTTCTTGGAAGTAGGGCTGAAAGGGAATCTGTGCTGGAAGGACTGAATAAGGCTAAGGGCTTCATACGGCGAACTCTGGGACACCGCCTTGACCTCAGGCGGATACCTGAACTGCACTTTCAACTGGACCGGAGCCTGGATGACCAGGAAAAGATAGAAAGACTCCTCGCCAGTGTGCAAACCGGCCAACAGACAGAGAATTGAGAAACACTGTGACTGAAGTTTTACCCAAAGACACCAAGACGCTGAAGGCTGCGGTAGATGCTATTAATGCATCTGATCGTCTCCTTTTGACCTGTCATGTTAAGCCGGATGGAGATGCTTTGGGTTCTGTATTGGGTCTGGGCCTTGCCCTTAAGGACGCAGGGAGAGACGTAACCCTTTTTATAGAAGATCCCGTGCCGGATTCACTTCAATTTCTTCCCGGCTCTCAGTACCTGGTCAATGAAGTGGCCGATCCGTTGCCTGAAAAGACCACTCTGGTGGTCCTTGACTGCAATGAACCTCACAGGATCGGAAAGCAGGCACAAAGGTTTATAGAACAGGCCTCATTTATTGTGGTTCTAGATCATCATCTGATCCAGGCCCCGTTTTGTGCCCAAACTCCTGGAACAAAACGCCCTCATTGCATAAGCTATATATCTACGGACATTTTTGCCGCAGGGGCCATAGTCCTGTGGATCATCAAAGGACTTGGATGGCCTATAACAGAAGACATCGCCACAAATCTCTATGCTGCCATATTGTCAGACACAGGATGTTTCCGTCATAGTAATACGAACGAAACAGCTTTCCGGATGGCCGGGGACCTCGTGGCTCTCGGCGCAAACCCCTGTGCCGTTGCGAGCAGACTTTATCAAAACTATTCTCTATGCAGACAACACCTTTTAGGCCTTGTATTAAGGACCATTGAGTTAAGGGGACATGGCAAGATAGGTCTTCTTCAGGCCACTCCTGAGATGTTCCGTGTCAGCGGAGCAACGGAGCACGACACAGATGATTTTGTAGGGCATGTCCGGTGTATAGATACAGTAGAAGTTGCCATTTTTATAAAGGAGGTCTATGCCGGACAGGTATCTGTCAGCATGAGGTCAAAATCATTCTTTAATGTGGCAAAGCTGGCAAAAGAATTCGGAGGTGGCGGGCACTTTCACGCGGCAGGTTTCCGCAAGACCGGGACAGCAGCCGAAATTAGACAGACCCTGTTGAATAAAATAAATGCCTATCTTGAGGGCTCGGAAACAGCCGATGCTTGATGGTATCCTGGTAATGGACAAGGCATTCGGCATAACGTCCTTCCAAATGGTTCAGGAAGTTCGCAAAAGGCTTAAGGTTAAGAAAGCCGGACATACAGGTACCCTTGATCCACTTGCTACAGGTATATTGCCCATATGTCTGGGTCGGGCAACAAAGATCGTCCAGTTTATTATGGCATGTCACAAGGTATATCAAGGGACTATGCTCCTTGGAGTGGCTACCGATACCTACGATGCAGCAGGCAAAATCACGGAGCAAAAGCCTTTACCCACGAGTCTTGATCTGATCTCTTTACAGAAGGCGGTCAAAGAATTTACAGGTATGCTTTTTCAGCCGCCCCCACCATTTTCAGCCGCCAAGCATAAAGGAAAACCATTATACAAATTCGCACGTCAGGGAATAATGGTCCAAAAAGAGTCCAGGCCGGTGGAGGTATTTTCTTTTGAGATCCTTGAAATGAGGTTGCCCGAGGTGGACTTCAGAATACACTGCTCAAAGGGTACCTATGTGAGGTCACTTATACATGACCTAGGGTCAAATTTGGGTTGCGGCGGTCATGTGACGGGACTGCGAAGGACTCGAAACGGACCCTTCAACATAGAACAGGCCCTGAAAATGGAAACCCTGGACGAAATTCTTAAGAACAAAAGGCTTTCAGATGTCCTTATTCCTATTGGGAAGGCACTGGCTCATATCCCTGCCATTGAGATAGATAATGAGATGGCAACAGAGTTAAGGAATGGACGTCCAATTTTGGTAAACAGGCTCAAAGAGCTAATGGAATCGCAAGGCCATAAGTCAGATACGGAGCTGCCTTATCTGCGTCTTCTTCTTTGCAGGCCGCCTTATATAAAAAATGGTTCAAGCCTGCCAGAAAAAGATCTGGTGTCCGTGGTGGCATGGCCCACAGCGCTGAAATTGGATGGCAACAAAGTACTGCGTCCCATAAAAGTCTGGCCAAAAGAATGTGCTATTACAAATTAAAATAAGAAATATCAAATCGTAGTTATAGTGAAGGAGGAAAAAATAGGTGGCTTTGGATCCAGAACGTAAGAGAGAAATTATAGAGAACTTCCAAACCCACGGGACTGACACTGGGTCCCCTGAGGTTCAGATAGCCCTATTGAGTTCCCGGATTGGCTATCTCACTGAGCACTTCAAAATCCACAAGAAGGATCACGGCTCAAGACGCGGCCTGTTAAAACTTGTAGGCCAAAGAAGGAGGTTGCTGGACTACCTCAAGAGCCAGGATGTGGGGCGGTACAGAAAAATTATAAAGGAACTGGGAATTCGCAAGTGACACGAGGTAACCGTTCGCACTCCTTGGCAGTCAGTAGGCAGGGAGTGAGAACTCAAAGGGGCTTTGCCCCAATTGGAGTAAAGTTTGGTTGAGATGATAAAATTAAAAACACAGATAAATGACATGGCCTTCTCCTTTGAAACAGGACGTTTGGCCAAGCAGTCCAACGGCGCCATTTTGGCCAGCCTTGGGGAAACCTCAGTCCTGGTGACAGCGGTAACCTCCGGTAAAACACGAGAAGGAATAGACTACCTGCCACTCATGGTAGACTACAAGGAGATGTTCTACGGATCAGGTCGAATACCCGGCAATTATTTCCGCAGGGAGATCGGAAGACCCAGTGAAAAAGAAACCCTGACTTCACGATTTATAGATCGTCCTCTCCGGCCCAGATTTCCTGATGGATACGCCTACGACACACAGATAATAGCAACTGTGCTTTCTTTGGATGTAGAGGTCAATCCTGATGTAGTTGCCATTACTGCGGCATCCGCAGCCCTTTGTATCTCAGATATACCATTTGACGGCCCTATTGCCGGCGTGAGAGTGGGAAGGGCGGAAGGTAAATTCGTAGTTAATCCTACCAAGACCCAGCTTTCGAATTCCGATCTTAACATAATTGTTGCCGGTACGAGAAGCGCCATAGTTATGGTAGAGGGTTGGGCCGCGGCACTTTCAGAACAGGAAGTGCTGGATGCTATCTTTTTCGGTCATGAATCCCTGACGCCCTTGCTCGATCTCCAAGATGAGCTTATTAAAAAGGCGGGTAAACCCAAGATGACTATCCCCGAATCCGATTCGGACCCCGATCTTACGGACAAGGTCAGGGAAATTGCCCTGGAAAAGATGCTGGCAGTCATACAGATACCCACCAAGGTCGAACGAGTTCAAGGAATAAAGCGTCTCAAAACAGAAGTTAAGGATGCATTGGCTGAAGTCCACCCAGGGCATGAACAGGAAATATCAAAGTGCTTGGAGGGCCTTGAAAAGGAGCTGATGCGTACTTTGATTACAAAAGAAAAGCGCCGGATCGACGGCAGGACTTTTGATGAAGTCAGGCCGATTTCCTGCTCTGTGGGAGAACTCCCCCGCACCCACGGCTCAGCGGTCTTTACCCGCGGAGAAACTCAAGTGTTGGCTGTGGCAACCCTTGGCAGCTCTGACGATGAACAGAGGATTGAGTCCCCTGCGGGACAACATTATAAACACTTCATGCTGCACTATAATTTTACCCCTTTCAGCGTAGGCGAGGTCAGGCCAATGAGAGGTCCGGCACGAAGAGATATCGGCCATGGAGTGCTGGCAGAACGGGCGCTGGCCGGAGTAGTACCTCCTGCGGACGATTTTCCATACACTATTCGCATTGTTTCAGATGTCTTGGAATCAAACGGCTCATCCTCCATGGCTACTGTCTGTGGAGGGTCACTTGCTATGATGGATGCAGGCATCCCCGTTCGAGATATGGTGGCAGGGGTTGCAATGGGCCTTATAAAGGAGAATGACGAGGTCATCATACTATCTGATATCCTGGGGGATGAAGACCACATGGGCGATATGGACTTCAAGGTAGCAGGGACCGAGGAAGGGATTGCCGCGCTCCAGATGGACATCAAGATTTCAGGGATTAGCCGGGATATTTTAAGCAAAGCGCTTATACAGGCAAAAGATGCGAGACTCTTTATCCTGGGCAAGATGAAAGAAGTGATAGATCATCCCAGAGAAGACCTTTCCCAGTATGCACCTAGAATCATTACCCTCAATATCAACCCGGATAAAATCCGGGATCTTATCGGTCCGGGCGGGAAGCATATACGTGGCATAATAGCGGAAACCGGCGTAAAGATAGACGTCGATGATTCAGGTGAGGTGAACATTTTTTCCTCCTCAGGTGAAGCAGCAGACGACGCCATCAAAAGGATCAAGGACCTCACAAAAGAGGCAGAGGTCGGAGAAATCTACCTTGGGACCGTGAAAAAGATTATGGACTTTGGGGCGTTTGTTGAGATATTATCCGGCACCGATGGCCTGGTGCATATTTCCCAACTGGAGAACAGGCATGTAAAAAATGTCAAGGATATACTTGCCGAAGGTGACGAAGTCCGTGTAAAAGTCATAGGTATAGATCAACAGGGCAGGATCAAGCTCAGCCGCAAGGCTGTCATGGACGAGCAGGGAGCTGCTGTTTAAAAGTGAACCAGCAATACAATAAATCTGTCCTTCCAAACGGCATTCGCGTGCTTACTGAGCGCATGCCCAATGTCCGCTCGGTATCAGTCGGTGTGTGGGTTACTGTAGGTGCCAGGGACGAAAATGCCGGCAACTCCGGCATTTCCCACTTTATCGAGCATATGATTTTTAAGGGGACTGAACGGCGTACCGCCCTGGACATTGCCAAGGCCTTTGACCAGATGGGCGGCTTTTCCAATGCCTTTACCTCAAAAGAGATCACATGTTTCCACGCAAAGATACTGGATATCCATCTAGACAGGGTACTGGATTTATTCTCTGATATTTTTCTCCATTCCAGATTTGACGACAAGGAAGTGGAAAGAGAACGTCGGGTCATAATGCAAGAGATCAGTATGCTTGAGGACTCCCCGGATGAGTTGATACATGAGCTTTTTAACAAATTTTACTGGCCCGGAAGCAACCTTGGACAATCCATTCTCGGCACTGTTGACAACGTCAGCGCAATAAATTCACAGACCTTAAAGGAGTTTGTAGGTAAGGCCTATGTGGGCCCAAAGATCCTGATCTCTGCGGCGGGTAACCTGGAACATGAGTCTTTTGTTGCCAAGATAAACGGATTTTTCGGAGACCTGGTGTCTATCAATGGCCATTCATCTCATTCCAGGCCTGTACCCCACATTGGGGTCGAATTTATCAAAAAAGACCTGGAACAACTTCACGTACTGATGGGCTATGAAGGACCCTGTAACTCAGACCCTCAACGCTATCCGGCCCTGTTGCTTAATGTCATTCTGGGCGGGTCCATGAGTTCCCGGCTGTTTCAGGAGATAAGAGAAAAACGGGGTCTTGCCTACTCAGTCTATTCCTTTTCCTCCTCGTTCCAGGATACCGGGATGCTGGGAATTTATGCAGGCATCTCTGAAAAACAGTTTTCAAAAACAGTGGAGCTAATGAACGGGGAGTTAAAAAAGCTCGCAGATCAATCTGTTGAATACGATGAACTGGAGGCTGCCAGGGATCACATCAAGGGTGGATTGTTGCTCTCTGCTGAAAGCGCAGACAGCCGCATGACGCGTTTGGCAAAAAATGAAATAAATCTGGGCAAATTCGTCTCTTATGATGAGGTAATTCGCAAAATTAATGCAGTCACCCCTGAGGACATAAAGCAGATGGCAGTACAGTGTTTAAAGGGGGGCTTTGCCTTGGTCTGTCTGGGGCCGACCCCGGATGGAGAGGCCGGGAAGGTATGATGAGCCGGCAAGTTTTTTTTGCAGGTAGCTCGTAAAATATCCAGTCTATATTGACAGATATAGGTAAGATGGCTATTTTAAAAAATATTAAATTTTTGAGGATTTGATTCCCCGCCGCTTGCGGCGTTCCTTAGCAGTTCGAGATACCCCATGGCTTCCCGTGGGGTATCTTTTTTTTACGACAATATAATAAATAAACAAAAAAGGAGATATAAAATGTATCTGATAGCAAAAAAGATGATAAACAATAATAAGAAATGGATTAAGTGCAGAAAACTTGAAAAATTTTCGTCAGTTAAATTTTCTAAGTTTAATGCATTGTATAATCATGTCAGCAAATTATATAAAGCTTGGCATTAAGTTTAGGATGCCAGCCATTATTGGTAGTGAAATTTGAAATTAGAAACTTGAAATTGGGAAAAACACTAAAGATATAGATGCATTACCTAATTTCGAATTTCAAATTTCCAGTTTCGACAAAGGATGCCGATTCTTATTATCCAGGATTATAGCTGGAAATAAAAAAAAGAAGTGCTAATAGAGTCCATGAGCATTAGATCAGAAGGACTATCTGTAGTTGTACAGATAAAACGCCTGTCCCATGCAGTTGACCTTCCTTTCCCCAATTATATAACTAGGCAATCAGCAGGCATGGATTTAGCCGCAGCGATCCAACATGATATCCTGCTGCATCCAGGGGAAATAGGTCTTGTTCCCACAGGTCTTGCGGTAGCCCTACCGCACGGTTATGAATTCCAGATCCGGCCCAGGAGTGGACTTGCCATCAAACACGGTCTGACAGTAGTTAATGCGCCCGGCACTATTGACGCCGACTACCGCGGTGAGATAAAAGTCGGACTTATTAATCTCGGACCGGAGACTGTCACCATCAAGAGAGAACAAAGGATAGCCCAGATGATCCTTGCCAGGGTCTGGCAGGCAAGCTGGCAAGAAGTGGATTCACTGTCCACAACCGCAAGGGGCGAAGGCGGCTTTGGTCATAGCGGGGTTTAGCTGATAGGGCTGATACCTGCCTGTGAAAATCAGATGGATAAAAGAGAAACTGAACATGATTTCACAGTTGAAACTAACGGTAATATGCGAAAATAGCGTCTTCGGTCCATCCGGGTTGATCGGGGAGCACGGCTGGTCTTGCTATGTTGAGACTGAAGGGTATAGCATGTTGTTTGACACAGGCCAGGGCCTTGGTGTGTTGTCTAACAGTCTGATTTTGAGAAAAGACCTAAGGTCAATTGATGCTATAGTTTTGAGCCATGGGCACTATGATCATACATCCGGGCTTCCTGCAGTGCTGGGGATTTCAGGGCCTAGGCCGGTTTATGCCCACCCCGACATCTTTCTTGTGCGATACTGGAAAAAGGGAGATGTCCTGAGGGAAATAGGGCTTCGATATAAAAAGGAGTATCTTGAGGCTATCGGAGCCAGGTTTGTCGATGTGGAAGAGTTCAGGGAGATCTATCCCGGCGTATATCTGACCGGTATGGCTCCAAGGATAACCGACTTTGAACCCCCTGATCCGAATATGCAACTGAGAGACCCTGAGGTCGGCTGGGTTCAGGATCTTTTGAAAGATGATCTCTCTGTAGTGATAGACACGGTGAAAGGCCTTTTTGTAATACTCGGCTGTGCCCATGCAGGGATCATCAATATTCTGAGGCACATACAGAAGAATCTCCCCGGCCGACCAATCCACACTGTGATGGGTGGTACCCATCTGGGCCTTGCAGATCCTGCCCAGTTCGGCATTACGTTATCCAACCTTGAAGAGTTTGGTATTAAAAGGCTGGGAGCTGCCCACTGTACCGGGCTTGAGAATGGAGCGAAGCTTTACAATGCACTTGGTGATAGGTTCTTCTTCGCCTCAGTGGGGGTGAGCATTAGTATCTGAGTGACCATAAGCGTTCACAGGGCACCGCATCTGCTTTGTTGTCGGGCACTTGAAGTACAGGGAGTACGTCTGTGTACCCGTACGCCTCGCATCTGCAGCACCCTGTAAACGCTTACAATTCGGTGGGT
>JAGGRV010000101.1 GCA_021159445.1 Deltaproteobacteria bacterium
TCGTATAACTAGTACCTTCTATGGTACCATATGCACCTTGACCGCCTGCTGGTCCCGCTGTAGCAGGAGGTACGGCTGTATGTCTATGCTTGACTACCTCATCGATGTATAGACTAGTGTGCTCTGTATCTGCCGTACCATGTGTATGAGACATACTATTGCTACCACCTGTACCGCCACAAGTAGTATCACCCATTATGAACCTATCATCGGTAAGATTAGGAAGGTATCTACCAGAACCACCGAATATAGGACTGTCTGAATCGTTAAGAGCCGCTCCGTTACAGACATACCAACCGTAATCGTTAAGATAGGCATTTATAGCTGCAACTGTATTACCGCTACCCAAGACATGTGTATAGGAACCGTTACTTCCATTACCGAAATACCCACCAATCCAGGGTACAATTGTTCCTACAGGGACAAAGCCATAGGCACGGGGGGAAACAAGAGTACCAAGCTCTATCTTGTCATCGGAATTAACCTTGACAATGTCCACATGAGACGTTCCAGAATGGTCAGTTGCACGGATAAAGGTATTGTTGGCTACGAGATTTTCATTTCCTTCATGTAGGTCATCTAACCAGTCTTCGAGGTTTCCCCCCGTCCAGTACGAGTTTTCGTCTTCAATCGGTATTGCTTTAGCCGTAACCTTGTGAATCGTTTGGCTTCCTCCAGTAGAGGTTGTCCTGCTAAAGGTAGCATTTGTCGTTCCACCACCACTACCGAAGTTAATATCCTCAACACCAATCTTCTCAACAGTTACAGTTATGTCAGCCATACCTATTTCTCCTTTTTCTTATCTTTTTTCAAACCCATAATTTCCTTTTCTAATTTTTCGTTCTTTTCCTGTAGTTCCTTTATTATAACACTTAACTGCTCTATCCGCAATGCCTGTCCCCCAATGACCCTTAAGACAAAGTCCTCACTAATTAGCTTTTCCATGATTTCTCCCTATAAGATCAAAGATATTTCCATAAACGCTTTCAGCAAAAGGCATGTTGAACCTTTCAGGAAAGAAAGTCTTTGCAACCATTTGAGTTGAAATGGAGCAAGCTTCTAATATTTCTTTAAGATCGTCTTGCATAAATTATTACCCTTTAGTATTATTAATAAGTTCATTCTGCCAGCCAAACTTCAGTTGTCATTTATGTCTTCCTTCTTTTCTAAAATCATAATCTTCAATATAAATATAGAAGCTCCATTAGTCTCTTCACTCCTTAATTCTTTGAACATTCTCTCCATAAGTATTTCTGCAAAAGGTATGTAAACACCCGAAAAAGAATGTCTTTTCCATTAATCTCCAGTCTTATTTCTGTTCAATAAACCACATCATCTGAGTTATATAATCACTCGCATCAGAACATTCTCCAGTTATTTTAACTATAGTATCTAACCTAGTATCAATAACCCAATTCTCAAAACCTTGCAACAATGTAGTACCATCATACCCACGCCAAGTAATATATTGATTATTGTAATTAGTATTTCCAATCCAGGCCTCAAAATACCAATCATTTATATTATTAGCGGCAGCATGAAAAATAATTGAACTCGGCCCAAAGTAAAATTTTAGTTGTTTATTGTCGTTAGACCCATGTTTTACTCCAGATGCAATTATGTGAAGAACACCATGATTACCTAGCTGACCAGCAGGAAGAGTATATGTCTGCAAATCATCTTCTCCAACACCAGAAGTAGAAACATTAACATTACTACGCTCTAAGGGGTTGCTACTTATTATATATTGTGTTGCATCAGCATTACTAGCCATAGAAAATTTTGCACCATTTTGTCCAGAAGACTCACAATCTATGAATCTAATATTAGTCGGAATAGCATTGAAACTGGCTGTCTTAAAGCCATGCTCAACATATGGAGTATCTTGTGTATCAATTACTGAGCATCGAACAAAGTCAACATTACCAAATGTACTATAGATAAAATCAGTATAATCTCGAACATAGAAGGCGGCATTGCCTGAACCAGAAGCACTAGTATTTCTTGAAGTATTACAATTAATGGCAACACAATCTTCAATAGTTATTTTAGGACCGACACCTGAAACACGTGCAATGTTATACCCTAAATAATAATTTTCTTTAGCTATACAGTTTCTAATGCTAATAGTCCCTAGTATATCATCTGCAATATTAAGTATAGAAAATCCAGCATTGTCATTATTCTTAGATATACAACTATCAAACGATATACTTATAGGCCCAGGAGATGTATTGTCAAGTTTTTCTAGTGTTATAAAGAAACCTGCACCATCATTATTAGATGAAGTACACCCAGTAAATTTGATATTCTTGATTGTATCTAGATTTGTACTTGGCTCAATATCAACTCCAGCTGAAGGATCTGTTCCTGTTGTATTTCTAAAGTGGCAATTAATAACCGTTAAACCATCAACGCTAGTTACACTCATTCCCTGACGGCGATTACTGTCGCAAATTACGTTTTCAATAAAAACATTTTCATTACCACCTGGACGCAAGTCTGAACCAACAAAAATACCATCTCCACCAGTATCCTTAATAACTAAATTACAAATTATTATATTTGTAGTCCCCTCAAGGGAAATACCGTGATTCCATTCAGATGAGTAAGCTGATTTGTTCATCTGAAGAGTTGCATAGTTACCATCTATTACAACATTATTACTGTCTAACAGAGTAAAAATACTCTCACCTGGCCTTGGTTGGGAAAGATCATCTACTGCCTGAATGACTACTCCTGGAGCGAATACAATTTTAGTATTATCTGAAGGGAATAATTGTCCTGTTAAATAGTAGGAGCCTGTCTGCTTTGGAAAGTATACTGTTCTGTTAGTTCCAGCGTCTAACGCAGCCTGTATCTTTATAGTTTCATCATTACTGGATCCACTATTTCCTGGCGCTGTAGCTGTTCCTCTTGCACCCCACCATTGAGGGTATATTACTATATTATCACTACCTTCAAAACTCACACTCCCATCCCCACTAAATACCTGATAAAGCCCAGCAGAGAAAGGGCCGTTGAGAGTTAACTTATATCCAGCTTTCACATAATCGGTAGCTTTTCCGTCAGGGTCTTCATTGTCTGAGAGTCTAATGTAGACTGTATTATAACCAAGACTGTCATTATCTGCCCAATCCCATTCGCCCACCGCAAGAGTACCAGCAGTACCTTCTGTTAATTCAGATCCATTTTCAGTACAACAAGTAGGTTCGCTTATTTCTGGATCGCCACCTGCTGTGGCTTCAAGATAATATTCGTATGGAGAAGTTGCTTGTAGATTATCAATGTGAATAGTACACGTACCTATATCTACTGCACATTTCAATCCTACAGAAATAATCGCTGTATCATTGCTTCTATTTGCAAATGGAAGTTCTACTTGTGTCCACGTATCTATTGATAAAGCAGGTATATCAATTGTTTCCAATGGAGAAGCGCAATTGGTTGTGTCATCAAGTAAAAGCTGCAAGTCTCCATCGGCAGTTGCAACACTGCTCTTTATCCATAATTTAATATAAGTATAACCTGAAATATCTAGAGAAGTAATTGCTTCAGTAGCTAATATATCACCAGCGGCTACGTCATCCCCTACAACCAATTTAACACTTGCAGAACCTACTTTATAATCTGCTGTATCCGTACTGGATGTTACATCTGCGTCTACGGATTCATCCCAAGCGTCTTCACAGTCCTCAACTAATTGTGATTTCGTAGATTGTGTCCATTTGTAGTCTGTAGTACGAATAGAACGATCAGTATATAGAATTGCTCCCTTTTCAACTTTAGTGTTGATATTTGAGGGAATTGTTTTACTTGTTGTTACTTTGTAAGTTCCAGTAGAAAATACTATTGTTCCATTTATATCAGATACAGAATCTATAGCACTTTGTATTGCAGATGTATCATCTGTTGCTCCAGTACTTCTTGCACCCCACCATTCCGGATAGATATTATTTATAGCACCACTACCAAACTTCACGGTTACATCATCATCAAATACCTGATACAAACCCGCTTGGAAAGGACCATTAAACGTAAGCGTATAGGCACCAGAGAAAGACGTTCCCTCTAAGGCTACTATGTTTATATTACCTGATACAGTTACATTAGCTGTAAGCGTTAATGATGTGGACGTTATCAATGTAGTAGCATTACTAGTTCCTATATCTGAAACAGCATCTGCAAAGGAATCATAATCTTTTGCAAATACGATATTTTCTAGATGCCCTTCAAGTCTACTTATTTTGTAGTCATGTGAAGTTGTTACCTCGCTGTCGTCTATTCCGACTTTTTCTTCCAATGCCATACAAGCATCCTGAACGTTATTTATGTCCACCGCTTGTACAACATCAACATTATCTTGTTTATCTGTAAAACTGTCTAATGCTGTTGGATAATCTATTGCCATTTCATCTTACCTCTCTAGTTCTTATTCTTTTATGATTGTGTCCCTACTACAGTCCAAGTACCTGGAGTACCAGCTGTAGTACATATCATTAGTTTACCATTTACGACTGCCAGATCGCCAATTTCCGCTGCTCCAGAAGGTGTACTCGTTCTGTTATACAAGTGCATATCAGCCACTGGCTGTTCCGCTTCTATATAGAAGGGTATTCCTTTATCCACATAATAAAGATATGCAAAGATTCCCATCCCATATTTAGTGCCAACTCCGTATTTAAATGAACCATATTTTCCACCAACTGCTTCTGAAAAGAGTTTTATTCCACTACTATCTATCTGTACCCGTCTATCGTAATCCTTTGTTCTAATAACACTATTAGTAATAGTTACTCCGCTAACAAGTCCATCGGTTATCGTACCCAAGTCAGAAGAAATATCAGACAATTGACTAATAGAAAGCTTTTCCTCTCCTATAGAGGAATCAGCAATTTTAATTCCAGTAAGAGTATAATTCGCAATTTTATCCCCCGTAATGGTAAGGTTAGCAATGTTCTGTGCTGTAATAGTATTACTAGCTATCTCGTCTCCAGTTACAGCTCCATAAGCTATTGTAACATTAGTAACAGCATTTTCACTAAGGTGGTGTGATTCAATTACATTATCGTCAAGGCGGGCAATACCCATATTCAGGGAAGAAACCAAATCTTCCAAAAAGCGTTTTACATCTTCAATATCAGTTATGTCCCTGATATTACTTGGAAGTATGTTAAGTGCCCCAAACCTATTTGTTGCCACTACCACCTCCACCGAGGATAGTTATCAGGAAGTCTAGGACCGCCAGAACGCGGGCGTCTCTTGCCAGCTATTCCATAAATGTACATTCTATCCGAAATCAAATCTATGGTCTCCCAAGTTTTCCTTTCCTGATAGTACAATGTAAGGTACTGTCTTCCCTTGTTGATATCAGCCACCTCTGATTGAGCGATAAGTAATTGACCCAAGCACCAGTTAAGGATAAGACCTCTTTCATTACTTATAGGTGCCGGTAAGGTTGAGGAAGTATCATCCTCTACAGCTCCAGTGTACTTCTTGTACCGTAAAGTAAGAACCTTTCCATCATAATCATCGCTAGGACACTTGTACAAGGTTATCTTATCATAGCCATCATATCCACGAACATAGTACCTGGGTCTTCCAGTATCATCAGGCCAATCAATCTTGTAATTATCCAGTTCCAGTGTCGTTGTGGGATAGACTCGCTCATTATCCTCATCCGTAATACGAGCAATCTCTGCCAAATCAGACGGCAAGGTATAGCTTGCTGTTCCAGATACTAATTCTATTGTGCTATCGTCTACCTCAATGAACATTCCACAAGTACGGGATAAGTCCTTGAGACAATTATTGATTTCTTGAAGAACAGTACTCCTTTCTATTGCTACTGGCGTAGTAGTATCCAGGTGCAGTTTAGTAAGAATCTCATCTATAAGACTAGCAACATTTTCAGCCATGATTATCTCCTATTTCTATAGCGAAAGGGTCTCCAACATCCTCTTTCTTAGGAAAGGGAAAGCCGTCAAAAGTCTTCTTCCCTTTTTTCTCTCCAATGAACCGTAATTCGGCTCTGTCATAAGTACCCAAGCAACGCACTTCCCAAACAAGTCCTCGATTCCAACTAAAGAAATCAACCCTTCCAGCAAGTGTTTCTCGTGTAAAGCCCCATTGATGCTTCATTGTATCAGTAGGCAAGCCAAAAAGCATATCCATAGGCGTTATCATATACGGCTTATTCCCAATGGGATACAAACCCCGCTCGTGGTCATTCTCCAAAATCTTCTCTGCAACGAGTGAAAGGTTAGGCACAAGGATATACATTTGCCCACCAGGCTTCAATACTCGATACCATGTATGCAAAACATTAGGATACACGCGCAAGTCAATATGTTCAAGTACATGGGAAGCGTATACAGCTTCGAAGCTCTCATTATCAAAAGGAATCTCTGTAGCAGTAGCAACAACATCGGGTTTAACATCTTCATCGATATCCAAGCGGACTACTGTAAAAGCATCTGTTATACTCTTTGGCGTAAACTCCTTAACACCTGACCCAATATTTAAAAGTCTTGGTTTCTTCATATCTTTCCCAAGCTCCCATCCAAGGAAATAAGGTCTATGTTACCTTCCCTGATGTTAAGATTCCAGGAATCTACCAAGGCCTTAACTTCATCCAGTCTCTTCGGGTCCTCAATAATTCCAGTAACAAGCTTGTATTTCAAGCGATTATACTCAACATTATCAGCATCTACCCAACCTACATCAAGCATGTGTCTAGCAGAAAAGGTCAAGTCAATTGCACACTTAAAGTCAGGAATTACAGACATAGCCTTTGCACAAAAGTACACATCTTCTGTATGATACTTACCTGTTCGATACCATTCCTTTTCGCGAAAAGAAATCGACATTGAAGTAAAGACGTTCATACGGGTCAATGTACAGCCATTCCCAATTGCCTTACACCTGTAAAGTCCATCACGGGGGGAAACAGAGGACTCGTCCAAACCCAATGTCCATTCATTCCCTTCCCCGTTAAAAGCCATCAATGAATATGGATACCCTCGGACATAGTACTTTGGCGAAATCATGTGAATATCCTGATGCTTTTCCAATCGCTTCACCAGCCTTACAAGGGTATCGCTCTCGCAGACCGTATCATCATCCAACCAAAAGAAATAATCACACCCAGACTTAATAGCTGCGTCAATTGCAATATTCCTTGCACTAGCAATTTCAAGTCTTTGTGGGGTAATAAGCACCAGGGAATCCCGTGGCCGTTTCTTCCCATAGTAATAAAGCATTGCTGCCAAGGAGCTGGCAACATGAGGATGCACATTGGAAAGCATTACAGAACCAACGGCTATTTTAAGCCTTTTACTCGTAGCCATATAAGTATCCTTTTAAAGAGGCTAGGCCGCCACCCTTCACAAGGAAGGATGACACGCCTAGCTCCACATTTTGGACACCCACCCAATTTATGTACTTCTTCTAGAAGCATTGCTGCTCCACAAGATGCACACTTTAGATAGGTATCACGCTCCATTTTACATACACCTTACAAACACCTTTGCCGTTGTTGATATGGTAGAAACACTTGCAGAAGCGACAGTCTCCATAGCAACGAACATTGGTGGTTCCTTGGAAATAACACTTCCTGCATCAACAGCAGTCAAGGCACTCTGTGCAGTAGATGCAACAAAGATATCACCAATAGCCACATTGGAATTGGTTGCCGTTCCGTGTGCATAGATGCGGGCATTGTCCATCACGCCGTATACCTGGCAAAGACCATAAGTACCATCAGGTATGCTTTCAGCCGCCAAGCCTACAACGAGAGATTTCTTTGCTGCTGTCTGCACAGCTTGAACATCAATTCCATCTCTGGTTCCATCGCATTTCCATTCCAAAGGAGTCCCAATGGGAAGTGTCGCACCTTCATCATTCACAACAACGATGAAAACCTTTTCAGGTCCTTTCGTTAATACTGTAGTAAGCACAATTCACCTCCCCTACGAAATATCCGTAATGTTGCTGTCTACAAAGACACCATGTTTACGGCGATTACTGACTGTCATGTTTCCATACCACAAAATCAAGCAACTCCTTGCATCCTGATTCTGTGGTGTTATCCACGGTGTTCTGACAAAGTTCTTGTTGGATGCATAACGCAACCGTAAGAACCTACTGTTAAGCATTATTGCACCGCATGTACTAGCCGGGTCAGATACATTTGCAGATGCATATTGCTCATCCCAGTACATAGTCGCACCACGGAATTTCAGGTTCTGGAAACCATAAGCAGCCGCTTCCTGATCCATTGGTACATCCAGAGCCTTCTTGACAGCGAGATAAGACTCATAGCTTTCAAAGAGCTTCTCACTCACAAGAATTATGTCTGGGGTACCTCCAGTTCCCTTGGAACAGTAATTAAAGAGCTGTGCCATTGCAACAGGACCTGTAGCAGCAGCACTTGAGGAATCGAACCATGTAAAGGTTGAACCTCCATTACCCTTTGCCTTGTTCCTCCACCAAGTATTAGCCGAAGTATCAATAGCTCCGACATCGTAACTGTCAGGAGTCTCGGACACCAGAGCTAATAGTCCAGCGGGGTCTTTGGATGTCTGCGAAGCATTGTACTTCCCAGCAGCAAAAATGAAGCCAGCAAACTTCTCTTGGAAAGACATCTCCAATTGACGTAGCTTGCTCCCAACAAGGTTAATTAACTGTCCCCTTCCTGCATTCTGAAACTCAGAGAGGCCGTCAATTATAACAGAACCTCCCACCTGTGCCCAAGGATACAGAGCCGCTGTGATTCCTTCCTGCGGAGTCAAGTCAAGAGTCTCATACCGCTCGTAAGACTTCACAGTGGAATTAGTGCCATACATCAGCGGTTCAATAATCTGTATACCACCACTAGCAGCCTGATAGCATCCTTTTCGCTTGAGTTCAAACATAGCAGGAGTTTCTTTGAAAATATTGTCCGTTAGAGTCTTCATGTAAAGGTCTAGACTCGTAGAGACAATTTCATCAAAAGTTCTAGTTTCAGACGTATTTGACACTTTATTTCCCCCTACTTATATCCTAATTTATTTGTAACATATTCCAAGATTTGTTCAGGTGTGGCGTTCTTCGGAACATCACTAAAATCAGGACCCTTCTCTTCTCTTCCTGTCATTCCAGTACCGAAATGGCTTTGCAAAAGGAAAGCTGATTCTGGTACAGCCTTTCCTGTCTTCTGTCTGTCCAATACCGCCAAGTGATAAGCATCAGGCAATTGGAATGCCCGACCATTCTGGATAATGCTCATCACTTCCTGCTGAAACGTTGGGTCGTAAAGATATGGATACATCGGCTTACCACTAGCATCCAATGTATTGGCCATCTTCTGCAATTCAACCTGTATACCTGTAAGATGAGTAGTAGCTTTGGTAGTCTTTACCTCATCTAGGACAGGTCGAATAGACTCTTTTACCATCTCTTGTATTGCCCGTGGTAAGGTCTTTACTAAATCCTCAATCGTTTCAGCGGATTGGAGTTCTTGCAGAACCTGGTTTCCAGTACCTTCGTTTCCCCCCGTAAGAGAAGAATCTGCTCCGCCAGCTTGCGATTCTAGCCACTGTTGAAACTTTGGGTCTTGCAACATGGAATCTAGAATCTTGGCTTTTCGCTCCGCTTCACTGTACTCCGCCTTTACCTCGTTAACCCTCTTGGAAACGATTTGGTTTACCTTCTCCTGTTGTTCTGGAGTAAAAATACCCCCTTGAGGCTCTGTATTCGTCCCAGTGTCTGGAGAAGTTGACCCCTGCCCTGGTTCAGGGTTTCCATCCGTAACCGATACATTGTTCCCAGGTGTTACCATTGTGTTCTCTTCCATTATACCTTAACTCCTTTCCAATTTTTTAACCGACTGATACCCTTCTTTTTAAGGACAGTTTCCACTACCTTTTCAGGAGTTACCGTCGGTTTTGGTCTCTTATTTATACTCTGTGGATCGTACTGCATCAACCCCCTTTCTTGCATTTTTTCATACTTTTCCCTTTTTGTTTCTATCCAGCCTAGCGTAGGGTCATAATACGGTCCATTGAAAACAACATCAAACATACCCTTTAGGCTGGGAATCCTATCCGATATCTTAACCAATTTACCATTTCTGAATGCATATACCCCTGTCTTACGCATTACCTGAACAAGCCTCCTCTACCTACTGCCTGCATTACTGCATTTGGATTTGGTAGCTCTTGCGACCTTGGATTCACACCTTGTCCAACTCCTAGCAAACGGGGGGAAACGGGGGCTTGGGATAGCAAAGCATTTTTGTCCCTAACATTCATCAAGCCCATTACTGTATTTAAAAGGGCCTCGTGATTAACAGCTGGGTCATTCGCAAATGTCTGGTAAAGCAGTATAGCTCTCTGGAAGTTAGCAGACTCGTCTCTCGGTCGCATACTTCCTGAATGCACCTCAACGAAATGCTCACCTTGTAACTCTTCCTTCTGAACAATTCGCCACTGTACCTCGCCATCTGGTCCATAGAATTGAGCAACCTGTGGACTAGGATATAGCTTCTTCATTATCTCTATATCCTTAAACGCAACACGCTCAGCGAAATCCCCAACTAAGTCAACCTTTTCACCAAGCCGTAACCTAGCACCTGCCATAATCTGTTCAGCTTCATAGGCCGTCTTCGTCCCACCAACTTGACCAGCTTGCAAGTACTCATTGATTCCAGTAATTTCCCTATGGTCATTCCTGATAAGTGCCTGATAATTATACACATCTGAAGACAATGGTGCATCGGTAATAGGCTGCAAACCATCAATGTCATTCATCTGGACAATGACGCCATCCTCACCACTCTCGAGGGCATCAAGGGCTTCCTTGTCAGCAGAATGCTTCTGCAACTTGTATTTACGATTGAACCTCTTTGTGTGGACAAGCATCAATGTCCGCAACCTATCAAGCTCTCTTTGCTGTTCCATTACAGGCTCAAGATCGGCAATGCCATAATGCTCATCGACAATTTCATTGAAAACAAGCTGCGTAAATAGACTCTTCAATGGATACGGTGATTGTCGCGGAGGGTCAAGAAAAGAATCATAATCGGGGCTTATCACGGATATTTCATGATGCAACTGGTCATGTACCTCATAGACCTCAACACGCCCCAATGTGTCATCGTGTACATTCTCCAATTGGTCTGAATCGGATTGCATCTCCAATCCACTTTCCAAGGACTTTATTTTTGCTGAAGGTAGATTGGCCTTTGGCCATCTCTTCTTTGCCTCTTCACGGCTTAAGACAACCCGTCTAAAGACATAGTAGGCATCCTCAACATTTACCGCTCCAGGCTCTATCCACAAGTCATATGGACTGACCCTTGTCAGATAGACATCAGGCAAGCCAGTTCCAGGATTCGGCATGACATGAGACATGCCATAACCAACGCTAAGTAAAAGGGCATCTAGAACAATGAGACGAACAATTGCCTTCCTTTCCTGCATTCTCCAAAGCCTATTCTCAAGGAATTGAAGAACCCTAGCACTTTCCTCGAACCAAGGCCGTGTTCCAGTAATGTAAATATAGGGATTTTCTGAACAAGAGGCTCGGAGAAGGACCTTTATTGTCGGGAAGGCAAGATTAACATGAATATTCTCTGCCTCAAGGAAGTCATCCTCACTCTCTCCCTTGTACTGGGAAAGTGCCATCCTCCAGGTTTGTTCAATCTTTGTCTCTCGAAAGTTCTTTGCCCTTTCAAGACGTGTCTTCCATTCTTCTATATTATGCCGTGTCTTTCTTCTTCCCATTACATCATACTCCGTAACAGTTTCCTAGCATAGCTATCTCCGTAAAAGCTGCGAAGAAGATACCGTCCCCTTCTATTCCCGTCTATTATGTCGGACAAATCATCAATATTATCAAAGGGATAAATAGGTTTTTCAACATCAATTAGTTCAAAGGCTTCATCATCCTCATTCATATCCTCTTCATGAGCAATTAACTGTTTCATTCCAATAGCCGCCAAGCCCAAAGCAATTACACAGTCGTCAAATTCTCCAGTAGGAGCACCAAGTTTCCCCCCGTCAGACTCAAAGGTTAACAATTCGTGCTCCGTTTGTGAGTTATGAATTACCAATCCCCTTCGTAAGTATAATTTCAATGTATTGCATAAATATGTCTTTCCAGTCTCCGTAGTTACAAAACCTAAAGTTTTGTTCCGCTTCTCCAATTCCTTTCTATTCGGTACCTGCCTTCGATAAATCAAGCCTACAGGATAAATCCTTTTCAAAACATCCACACCGAGCTGACCATGATTATTAAGCTCTGGAATGATAAATGCATTGTTATACTTGCGTCCCAATTCAGCTGCTATCTCGCTAGCCCTATCAGGCGTAGTCCAAGCATCCCGATATATGGCAACCTGTTCAAATGTATTCGTATCAAGGACTTGGATAACAGTTGGGTCAAGACCCAAGCCACCACTATAGTCAATCCCAATTGTATAACGATGCTCAGGACGGGGGGAAACATAGACAATGAGATTCCCCTCTTCCTCTTTCGGTTTCATGGCGACAAACGGGACTTGTCTAAAGAACTTTGCTCCACTAGCAATAAAGGCTTCTTCAATCGAAGACGGATATTCCTGCAAAAACATATTCCGTCCCTCAACATCATCGGGACCCTCCATGAACTCTTCCCGTTTGGCAATGTACCATTTCATCTGTTCACGTGTCAGTTTATAAGTCCGCATCCTTTCCTTGTCCTCTTCATTCAGGAAAAGTTTTTCACCCTTCATAATGGATAGGAAATTATCCCCATCCTCGAACCAGGCATAAAAGTGTAGCTTAAAGGTACCATCGCCATGCCTTGCCCGTTCACACATTTTCTGGAAGTGATTAAATCCGTTAGCCGTTGACTCAATGACAATGTGTTTTGCAAACGAAGCTGCCTGCATAACCGAACCTATCAAGGCCTTGAGGTCTGGATAAAAAGCTGCCTCGGAGAGTAATAGATGCGTTATAGTGTCCCCTCTACCAAAGTCCTTGTCTCCAGCAGTACCAATGTAATAAGAGCTGTCAGTCTTTGGAAAGGACAGGAAATTCTTGCTATCATAACCTATAATCGGTTGCGGACCCTTAAGATGCTTAATGTAATACTTTACCTCGGCAAGATGCTTCTGGGTCGCCTCTGTATCCTGGGATAGAATAACTGCCCGTGTATTCGGCTCTGTAAGACAGGCCACGAGGAAAAGGGCCCGAATGTACGAACTGAACCCTTCACGCCTAGCCTTGAGAATTATGTCCCGCGAAGTCATTTCACTGCTAAAACGCCTCTGAACTGGATTCAGTTTAAAGTCCACCGTGATTGCCTGCTTATTGGCAATCCTAAACATTCCCTCAATTACTCTATCCTGTGGTCTCATTATTGTGAAATCCTTATCACGGCTGTTCCAGAACTGTAAGCCCCTGTGGCAAAACCCGCACGGTACTGAACATTAAGCTCTGGCTCGTAGCCACGCTTTTCAACCGTGGAAGTAAATGACTCTACATCCTTCCAATCACTGACATCGGGGTCTCGATTCCGTCTTTGAACGGTTATCGTCCCCGACCACGTCCCAGAAATGGACAAGCTGAACCAACCAGCCACGGATATCGGGTCAGTCCATGAATTAGAACTCGATAACTCTGCTTCCACATACGCAATAGTCATCCTTAACTCCCTAAAGTATATATTCCACCAGTATCCAATTGAATCGTAAAGTCCCCATCGACATTTCCTTTATCACTACCAAAATCGGCATAAGCAACTAGGGGGGAGGTGCTTGCTGTTCCAGTATCCTTGTACAAGATGGCATATCGAGCGTTGTTAAATCCAGAAGCACTTTGCGACCAGGTTGCAGGGTCATTTGCATCTACCTTTACGGTATTGCTTGATACTGTAACGGCCTTGTTAGCAATCTCGTTTCCCCCCGCTGTATAATTAGTCCCTGATACCTCGTTTGCCGAAATATCATCCCAGAAATCATGATTAGCTCTGTCAGGCGTGTATGAGGATGTTACAAGGGCTATCTTTACAGTAGTGCTACTATTATCGTCCCAATCAATCGAATCATCCAATGTGTTTAACTTTTTCAGAAAACTATCATACGGTACCCAAGCCATTATTCAGCCTCCCACATTTTCTGTATTAGAAGTCGCTTTACCAATTCCTTCTTGAAGGATTGATATTCAGGAGTACCCTTCTGTAATTCCTTCAGCTTCTTCCTGCATACATTTATCCTTGCAATATTTCTATCCATGGCCTCTCTAGACCTAGGATCAGGATTTATATGCACAGGCTTCCCTGTAAACTTTATCGTGGTTTCATTACTTTTCTTACTAAAAGGCCACATCTTTTCCTCCTTATCTGTGAATATCTTTATCAATATCTACAAAGATATTGGTAAATATCTTCTTAAAGAATGTTACCACACCTACACCCGTAAAGTCAATTCCTTTCCACATTGTGATAATTGTAGCCTTCGAAATATGAACAATAGTGTCGGTTACAAGAGTTATGCTTTTACCTGTGAAATTAAGAATTGCCTTTCCAACTTGCACAAGGATACTAGATACCAATGTGATATTCTGTCCTGTGAAGGTCAAACCTGCCTTGCTAATGGTTTCCGTAGCATCGACACGGGGGGAAACATCTCCACCCGTAAACGCAAGCGGTACTGCTCCAATCTCTTCAGTAACATCAATCTTCGTGGATAAATCCTGCCCTGCCCATATCAAGGCTGAAGCAGATACCGTCTCGATAACATCCTCTTTCGTATTTACGTCTTTACCAGTTAGGGAAAGAAGCATTTTTTCTATCGTTATTATTGTTGCCCCAGCAGCTGGAATGCCACAATAATACCCTGCGACCAGCTCCCTATCTGCTGCGGAAACAGTCCCATCAGGGTCTGGATATACAATGAACCAAGGCAGGTTCTGTGCTGACCTTCTCTTGTTTGTGTTATCTATAGCCATCCATTATTCTCCACTTTCATACTCTCCCTTCGTAAAGGTCGTTCCATTGTCAGAAATGGTCGCTTTGAATAGCTTGGTAGTACCAGCGTTATCGTATACAGCATCTTCCGTGGAAGTTGTTTCAGTCTTGTTACGGAACTTCCTATAAAGGTAATTGAGTATCTGCTCCATAGTAGGCGTTGCTGGAGGAGCACCTTGAGACATTTCAGACACTGTATCCACCTTTAGAACATCAACAACCTCGGCGTTTATCTCACTCGTTGTAGGAGCAACAATCGAATAGGTACAAAGAATCCTGTCTGTAGCTACCTTGGAGCCTGTAGTGCTGTATATCCTGAAACGAACCTTTCCAACATCACCTCCAGAAGTACCTACATGAGCAACTGTAAGCACCCTGGAAAATACCCTTATGGACGTTCCATTGATACCTTCGCATGTACCAATCTGTTCCCAAGATGAGCTAGTCCAGTTCCATGCATATGTTTCATATTCGTCTCCCTGTCCGTTGCCATATCCCATCCAATCTATTCCAACAGGAAGAGCATTTGAACCTATGTCAAACTGATAGTAGAAATCAGTAACTCCACCACTAGGCTCTACTATATGGAAAGTCCCATCGGCTTCCCTTGTATTAGCATATGTTCCTGTCTCTGTCCCCGTTGTAATAGTAGCAGATTCAGCTGTGGTAGCTATGGCCGCTGCACCACTGGAGATGAGACCAACCTGTTTCTGATTAGCTGGATAATTATCACCATTAAGCCCTGTTCCATCATACTGTGATTCCAAGTTATCCGCTGCTGTAGTATCGCCTGAAATAGACACTACATCTGCCTTGACAGACTTCAGGTCAAAGCTGCCTACAAACCCAGTAGGATTCTGTGAGTCAATAGCAAGAGTACAAAAGACTGCGTATGTGTTATTGGCTGCAAACCCGTTGCCCGACGTAGCTGGTATGGCCACCTCGTAACAGCCTGCTGGATAGTCAGCATGAGATAAAAGAACTGGTGTAGGACTGTATACAGGGGCTGCACTTGACGTCGCTCCTGCTAATCTTACAACACAGGAAGGATTAGACCCGTCGCCACCTGAACCAGATGTGTCATTTGCAGCGAACCAGAAATATACTGTATCCCCTAAGTTTGCATACTGCTTCATAATAAACTCCCGTTAAATAAATCTGCACCTAAATTACTCTTCTGGAATTGATTTATAATTGCTCCGCCTCCACCAGTGGTAACATACTCATCCGCTCCTATATCCCATGTTCCACCAACCCTATCCTCTCCATCTATATCCCGCCAAATGGGGAGATATGAGTCTGTGGAAAGGTCAGTACCATAGTCCTTAGCTCCCGTATCATTGGAAGCAAGGTGGTAGTCATCATTAGCCTCATCCACAAAAGAGAATGTTTGATTTGCCCTGCCATGTGTCCCCCAATCATCACCTGTACCATCGCTTGAAGCATTATAGTCTGAACCTGAAGCAAGAGAAGCAAAACCGCTTCCAGTGGTATCATATGCAAGGCAATTTTTAGCGACACAACGGATAAAGCCATCTGTACTCATGTCAGCGGCAGTACAATTGTACATATAATGTATACTACAAGTAGAGTCTTCATTATCAAATGCTTCAGCACAAGAATATAGCATATTAGAATAGCTATAAAGAGCAGCACTAATGTTGCTAGCATAAATAGCCTGAGAACTACATCCTTTAACTATGCTATATCCAAAATAAGTTATATATCCGCTGCCTAACCCATTATAGCCTCCAGCACTACCATCTAATTGGAGCCCCTCAATACGAGTATAATCTTGTGAATTATGTAAACAATTTCCCTCTGTAACAGCCGTGTAATACTTGTTCCCATCCCACTTCCCGCTATGTCTCTGCTTGTTTATGCTTTCGCTTCCTCCTATTGGAGTGAAAACAAAGAAATAATGTGATTCATCAGTTGTACCAAAGGATATTGTAGTATAATTTTGCGTATCTCCAGTGTAATCACTATGGTCATAGTAACAGCAAGCGTGAACTATTACATTAGCACCAGATGAAGTTAGGTCAGTACTATTCAAGTGATTTGCATCAGTAAAGCCAGCCTCTAAATCTTTCAAACTAGCATATTCATGGTGAATGCTAGTAACACTAGTACTAGACTGATTAGAGGGTGTTCCTCCTGTAGCTGTCTTTACCACGAACTGTGTATTACCATTACCAATATTACCTTGAAGCGTCCCGTTAACAGTGGCTACGTTTGAAGCACTAGACGGGCGTATCCTGTTTATGGTCTCGTTATCCTGCCACGTACCTGTAATCTGCTCAAAATAGAAATATCCAGCGGCATCCCCACCTGACCAGCTACCGCTTGTCAGCTCAACTGCTCGGATAATTCCTGTAGCTCCGCTAGTAGCTCCCTGAATCTTGTCGCCAACCTTTATCTCGGTTGTTCCACCTGAATCAAAGCCTAGCCTGTTAGGAGCTATGTAGACAGCCGTGGAAGCATACTCTATGCAGTCCCCACAGCCTATGTTACTCGCCTGTGCAACCGAGAGGGTGGCTACCCCACCACTAATGGTTATAGTAGGAGAGCCTGTCTTAATGTCTCCTGTCCCAAAAGGACTGCAACTGTACCATACAGTACTAGGCATCTAAATCTCCTATGACTTTATCTCCGTAGCTGTATTCAAATCTTCAACCTCTACCAGATTTTCCTCTTGCAAGGATATCTTGTCTACTACCTTGTCTAGAATCGCCTGTTTCTCACTCACAAACACTTCCTTTGAGGAGAGTGCTTCAATGTCAGAGTCCGTCAAGTTCTTGAAAGTAACCTCATGCTTAGGCTCTTCTTCCAAAAAACACCACTTTCCAGAAGAGGGGTTTTTCCAGACCATCTTTTCCTGTGGTCTATCAAAAGTCCACTTTCCACCTGTAGAAGCATAATAGGCTATAGCCCTTGCTGGTTTCTTCTGTGCAAGAGCCTCTTTCAACTCATCGACAGTAATACCAGGAATATCGAGTATTTTGAATCCCTTATACCCAAGCCCAGACAAATTAGCTCCATCATCATAGATAGAAACTATATCACCGACTTCCTGCTTTGCGGTAGCTGTAGCCTCGTCTATCAGGACTACTCTAGCCATCACTCCACCCCCAATGTACATCCTGTAGGCTGTGCTGGTGCAGGGTTCACACTGTTAGACAGCCCAGGCTGACTTTTGTTGCCTGCCTCATCCACAGCGATTACCTTTGCCACATTATCACCATCGCTAATGTTTACTGTTCCCGTCCAGGAGACAGTATCACCTGAATCAGGCTGTGAGACAGTAGCAATCAGGCTATCGTTCAGGTACACCTCGTACTGAGCCATGTCCGTCTCGGTGTTTCTGTTCCACGATATAGTAACTGTTTTCTGTGCTGAAAAACCTAGTCCTGCCACCAACAACAGGATTACACCTGCCAAAACCAGCTTAAATCTCTTCATCTCATTACTCCTAGGGAGGGAGAGCGGGCTATCTCAACTCCCTCCAATACTATATATAGCAGACTCCTAACCCTAATTTATTTAGCCCGCTTTTTAACCTTCTTCCAATACACCGCTGCCGCAACACGCTTACCAGCTTCCTTGCTTCCATACCTTTTAGCAGCCTTTTTTGCTATCTTTTCAAATGTACCAGTTTTATAGGTACGTCCAAGACGCTTAACGGCAGCCCTACCACGTTTTCCCTTTGGTTTTAACCTTTTGGTTGCCATATCACTTACTCCTTTATCTTGGTCTTGTTAACCAATTCATTACGGATTCAATAATAAAGTCAATAACGCAAAGAAATGGATATAGTAATGGGAAAAGCAAAAGCCCCCATAGATTTAAACCCAGCTTTGCTAGCTCTTTAGATGTCATGCTTCGTCCTTAGTAACTCATCGAGTTTACTGTCTATACGCTTCATCCATCCTGTAAGATTCTGAAATCGTGCATCACAAACATCCTTGGTCTGATACACGTTGTCTGCCTTTTCCCGTGTGATGAAACCGTTACCTTGATTGTTAAATCGGCCTCCAAGGTATTTAGCCACACCGATGCCAGCTACCGTTGATGCGGTTACCAATCCTACTATCAATCCATAATCCAGCATTAAAACATCCTCTTCACGTCTACAAGAATCTCATCTACTGTACCGAGAATAACCATAAAGAGCTCGAATGCTCGCTTACTACAAGCTATGCCTTTATGCCCATCAAAAGTTGCGATGTACGAACCCAATAGGGGACAGCCATGCGTGTCCTTAATCGTGTTACCAATGTGAAATTCGATATCCGAACGGGGGGAAACATCGATGAAACGAAACGTCTCTCCGAACTTCGGTGAGTCAAATCGCTCGGCAAGGTACTGACCTTCAGGGATACAGGATACATTGATTTGATTGTTTCGCCAAGGTGGCTCAAGGGACAGGCAGGTAAACTCACCATTGATTCGAATGACACCAAACGTACCATCAGGCACATAGGATTGGAGACGGATTATTTCAACTAGCGGTCTTAATGACATTAGACGTTCACCCTTTCATCTAACTCTTGGATTAGATTTGATACATAGTCGTACAGGCGTTGAGCCGCTTCCTGCATTGCAACAATATCATCTCGTGAACCGCAATCGGATAGGAGCCTGTCCTTGGCTATCGTGATTACAGTCATAAGGTTACCATAACGGTCGATTAACAAGAGCTTGTCTCGGTTAGTCAATCGAGTGAACATGGTACACTAACCTAACCTGCCAGACCCACGACCATGCCCTGGCCCACCCTTTCGACAGCCGCCTGTGTTTTGGTTTGCCCTGACTCCTTGACCAGAACCATCACGCCGACCATTACCTCTTCCTCTACGCATCATTCCTCTCCTTCCTGTTCTTACCTCTCTCCACCCATAGGCTGATGTCGCCTCAAAGGACGACAACGGTACTCCTTTTACGCATGGCAAACGAGCTATTGACAATACCTTACCTGTCTTTCGCAAAGATACCAATGAGACCAGCCAGGATTGCAACCACAGTGTTAACTATCTGTGCATCGGGTGTGTAACCGAATACGGCTGCAAGACCCGCCAATGCACTAGCTAGCCCAGCTAGCGTGGTTTTCGGATGCTTGAAAAGACGGTCTACAAAATTGTCCCATTTACTCATAACTACCTCCTATTTTATTTTTATTTATTCAGAACTCTTTCCTGAATATTTTTCCTAATCTCTTCCTCTGATAAAATCCTCTCTGTTCCTGCATCTTCCTCATAACCACACTGACACCACCATTTCATTGGATACATAGGAGGATTAACAAGCAGGGCTGTTCCTGTTTTTACCCTAACCATTTCCCTACCACATTTTGGACAAATCATAATTTCTCTCCCTAACCACCATTCGGTTTATTTCATTTCTGTTAGGGACGGGGGGAAACCCACCATCCTCTATCCTATTACCCGTAGTGTTTGAGACGGGGGGAAACACGGTATCTATTCCCCTTCCTTCTTGCCACCGTTCAAAAGGATTCGAGCAATGTCTTCCGCCGTGGCAGATAGGGCCCGAATGTCCCGACTATAGTAACCCATTGCCTTCAACCACTTGTCAACCGCTGTCTGGCGAATCCGTGGGTCTGGATGCTTCAACTCGTTACGGAGCTCGGACATTACAAGCGAACCCATGTTCTCAAGCTCGGACTCGACACGGGCACGAACCTCGGAGACCATTGCCTTAACATCTTCACGGGAGAGAAGGTAACGGAGACGGGCTGGCGTGATACCGAGTTCCTCGTGGATTTGGGAATATGTCTTTCCACGGACAAGAAGGTCATTCAACGCCTCAAAATCCAGAATGGTCAATTCACGCTTCATGTGCATATACCTCTGTGAGAATATGATACAAGAATATCTGATTCTTGTCAAGGGATAGATTACAGAATGTTTACATTCTGTTCAAGTTTATTGGGATTGGGGAGTGTATGGAGATGGTGCCGATAGAGAGTTTTTGCGACCGAGTTTTTGCTCCCTATGCCCTTGAATCCTATTTCTGGCTTTATATTCCTTTACCTGGCACTTCAATTATCCATTTTTAGCCATGAGAAGCCCACAGAGACAAGTTTAAGACCTTCCTAATGGTTTTATACCTGTTTGCTACAAAACGTCGCTTGTGCGGCTTCTCATGCAGTAATTCAATAAAATCAATACCTTAAACGTGGAGAAACATAGACACCAATAAACAAACTTCCCAATAAAATCAATACCTTACCTATTTTCTCCTATAACGCCGATTATATCGGGCTTTCCGCACTCTTAACCCTAGCCTAATAAAATCAATACCTTATGCCCGATTCCTGTTAATTTCTTCACAGAGAGCCGTATTTCTTTCTAATGTTTTTCGTCAATGAATCCAGATAGTTACAGCCTTGAACTTGTAAGACGCCCTATTGACGCGGATTATATTTTTCTAATTGATTCTGGTAATGATTCCAGGGACTTCCTGAATTCTTTCTAATAAAAATTATAACTTCTTGTAAAGAAATACTTTACTACCTTCAATGATTTCAATGGGTTAGGCAATTTTTTCTACTTTTTAAGGGTTTTGGGCCCTGTAAATATACCCTATTTTCACCATTTTTCAACCCCTCAAAAGTGTGAAATAAAGCTTTCACTAATTCATAACCCCTTGAAATCATTATCCTTTTTTATATATATATATATATATATATCTATATATATAGTATAATACTATGACCAACACTTCCTTCAAATACCCCATGTAAGTGGCTGTAAATACTAATGTCCATTTACCCCTAAAAAACCCTAAAAATATAGAAAGAATTGACATCCCCAATAATTTCAACATCTTCTGAAATTTTTATGTCTAATGCAATGTAATAATGCACCATATCATTTAAAATCCTAAAA